>JBFLVQ010000079.1:0-21627 GCA_040758525.1 Acidobacteriota bacterium | reverse complement strand
GATGCAGGATCTCAAACAACTGGCTAAGCTCTTTTCATCTGACACTAATAATTAGCTGCTCATCTACTCCTCTAACTAAGTTGCCATTATTCTTTTAGTTGCTCTAAAATTAGTTGCTTTTAGCTGCTTTGTGTTCTTTGACAACTTATACATTTTCTTATGGTTAGAGGCAAGAATTATGCGATAGAAGCCTTCAATAACCCCATCAGATTTGTTGACCCAACGGGTTTAGAGGTTAAAGCCAGTCTAACTCAACAAAAACGAGAGGATATTCTCAGCGGTAAAATCACCAAGTTGGATGTTTATGAAGGATTAGATTTCAGTGCTGGAAAAGGCACAGGCAGTTTCAAGTACAGCTATGAACTATCAACTATAGTAAACGGCAAGATTGAGTTTACTGATTTCGGCAAACGAGTATTAGCACAGCCTAATGGTGCCATCGTAGTAGCAGAGGAAGGAGATGATGCCGCCAAAGTTAATCAGACATTGGACGCGTTAGGCATCAAAGGACAACAACGCGATGCCATCCTGGCTGGCTTAACAGTTATTGATGGTACCCTTCGTTCCACTGATTCGGTCGAACTTGAACCGGTCTTAGCCTCCAAGCCTGGACCAATAACAAATGAAACCTGGAAATCTTTTATAGAAACCCAAATTAATGACCTAGGTACATTTATTGTTGACGCGTATATTAAGACAATGACAAGTTTATGCAATGAAAAAAGAGGTTCATTTCATTGGGTGATAGCGACTGTCGATAATATTAACGAAATAGAAAATTGCATTGAATTTATTGGTAGAGTGGTTCCTTTCAAACCTTACAAATATTAATTTATACTGCAACGGTACATTAATATTTAAAATTGATGCTACTGGTTTGATCCACTATAGGTGATATGTACGTAGGAACGCGTCAGCTTGGGTCGGCGCGCAGCAGTTCGCAGCGCAGGCGGCAGGCGGGATTGTAGATCGGATATTAACAAGTATATGGATAACTATAGCCTATTAACTGTTAATGGCGACCCCGATAAGCATAATGGCGGTAAGAAGTGGCTTGTCATCACGGCACTGGTTTTAATGGTGATAGGCAGTATTGGGGTGTTCATCTGGTTCAAATGGCACAATACCGGTAAGCAGAAACAGGATCGTGCTGTACTGGAGCAGAAGCTTTATGGCTCAGAGAGTATTCGTGACAACATCCTAATGTATTTAGCACAACCGCAGTTTGCCGGTAGAATCTTTGAGCAGCAGATTCTCGGGGGAGCACATTTGGAGTTACTACAATTGGATGAGCGGGAAGTCTACTTTTCCTTGCCTGCCAGCAACCAGAGCGATAACAAAATTACTAGCAATTTTATTATTGATGAGAAGCGTGTGGAGTATGCAGAGAAAAAGGATGATCAACTGGTTTTAGGTAAATATGTGTTGCTACAGAGTGAAGCAAAACATTCCTTTTTTAAAACTCCAGTAACTAATATTAAGATAGATCCTGAATCAGTGCTGATATTCAAATTCGCACGCGGTAGTTATACACTGACAATGCATGAGATGATCGATTTTCTTCTCAATAAGAACATCTTTGGCGGGAAATTATTGGCGGATACAGGTCAACGGATAAATGGCAAATATGTCACAATTGCCAATCATGGTGTGATGGTATCAAGGCCAAAAGAGAGTTCATTGCAGCGTTTCGTTAAAGAGTTAGCCACCGGTATTGATGCCAATGATCCGCTAGCACGGGAAAAACGAATTCAGCGATTGCTCGATTTTGTCTCTGAGGAGATAGAGTACAATAGCATTGAGGCTTTGACTCAAGCTGAATTACTCAAACGTCCCAATGAAGTGTTGATGAGTAGAAAAGCCGACTGTAGTAATAAAGCGATCCTACTGGCTTCATTACTAGAACAGATTGAAGAAGATTACCTATTTCTCTACTGTCCTAGGCATATTACCCTGGCAGTTAAGCAAGGGCAGTTCCCTGCCAACAATGGACATACCTTCGTATGGGAAGGAAAAACTTGGCTAATTGCGGAGAGTACTGCGCCAGGATTCAAGATCGGTGTTGATCGGTTAGCTAAAGGATCAATTTTCCAGCAGGTAGAGTTTATTCAAAGGCCTAGCCAAAGAGATATCATAATCGATGTTGCCACCGGCAAATCCCTTATCTTTAGATAGCTCTATTACGCCATTTGTACTAAACCATAGGTAGCTATACTACGCCGGTGGGGTAGGGGGATGATCGTAGATCTGCTGCAGATGGTACATTACTGCACGCAGAGCATCTAGGCAAGAGCGTAGCTCAGTAAAGAAGAGTCGATCAAATGGTATATCTCCTTCTAGATCATTAATCACGATCTGTAACAACATAGCTAACTCACGGGTTAATGAGAGCATCTCTTGGCGTAACAATTGTGGTGCATCATTGGCGAACTGTAGCAATTCACCATAATGTTCAATAGGAGGGCTAGGCAGCATCAGGTTGACAGGAAATTTGCTTGCCTTTTCTGGTGTTGGCGTAGCAACTAGGCTATTCTCCTGCGCAACAACACCCTTTTCGTTATCCTGTATAGCTTCATGCTTAAGTGTGGCGGTCGATGCTAATACTGCTGACCGATCACTAATCTCTTTTGATGGTGGATCTATAGTTGCCACATCGCTAGCCAGTTTTCCGCTTGTTGTCGACTTGGTTTTGCTGTCTAGGCCAAGTTCATTGGGGGAGTTAAATCGACCAGTAGTCTTTTTAGCTTTATTGAGATTACCAGTTATTCTAGCTACTAAGGGTCGGCCTGGGTCACCTGCCAGTAGTATTGTAGCCTCTAGTTCCTGATCGCTTACACTTTGAAAGACCTTAAAGAATTCATGTTCAGTGACAGCGCGTACAGCAATCTCTAGTTCGCGAGCAAAATGTTGCACACTCTCAGGGCGCTCTTCTGGATTCTTAGCGAGCGCATGCATTACTACAGCATTTACTACAGGTGGGATATCTTTACGGATTTCATGAATCGACTTCGGTTTTTCCCGCACTTTCTTAAGCGCGATAGCGGCATATGAGCGACCATTGAATGGTACATGTCCAGTAAGTAATTCGTAGAGCATCACACCCAAACTATAGATATCTGAGCGCACATCCAACTCTTTGCCATGACACTGTTCTGGCGACATATAGTGTGGCGTGCCGAGTACAAATCCTTGACGAGTGAGTCTGGGTGAGGTCTCTTCATGTAGATCGGTAATCTCATTTAACTTGGCAATACCAAAGTCAAGTACCTTAACAATCTCTTGACCACGGTCATTGTCTAGGAAGATATTATCTGGCTTAAGGTCACGGTGGATAATCTCGCGACTATGTGCCACTGCTACGGCGGCGCAGATCTGCTGCATGATCTCATTAATTTCACTTAACGAGTAGGGATATTGCTCAAAGATACGTCGGCGCAGGGTAACCCCTGAGAGTAGCTCTGTCACAACATAGACCAGGCCATTAGTTGTAACAGCAAAATCGAGTACAGCGATCGCATTGGGATGGCGAATCTGCATAGCGGCAAAAGCCTCACGCCGGAAACGCTCAACCGCAGTCTTATCTAAGGTAAGATGGGGATGCATCACTTTGAGTGCTACATGCAACTCAAGTTGTACATGGGTAGCACGATATATGGTAGCAGTACTGCCGACCGCGACTTTCTCCTCAATCAAATATTTATTGTCGATTAGCTCGCCTACCAGTGGATCATCCTCATCAACAGTAAGAAGTTTTTCACCGTCAGTAGGACAGAAGATGATACCAGCCTTAAATTCCTGTTTACATACTGGGCACTGTTTCATAATGATCCCGTTTAGTATACCATTTTTTTTGCGCTACGTTTCAGTTAAGATTACCCGCCGGATTGTGGTACTACGCACCGGCGGCGTCCTCGCGTTGACAGCAAAAGCTTTTCCTATGTTACCTTACACAGTAAGTCGCGATCTTATTGTAAGGAGTTTAACTATGTCGATTTTGGCCAAGGCGCGTGCAGTGCTCGCCTTTCTCCTGATATTGGGGTTGGGCAGCGTTTCTCTAATCCCTGTACAGGCCGATGAAGGATTGTGGACTTTTGACAATCCCCCCTTAAAACAGCTCAAGGAGCGCTATCAGTTTGAGCCAACAAAAGAATGGCTTAACCATGTGCGTCTCTCCTCCGCACGTCTTAATGATGGCGGATCAGGTTCTTTCGTTTCACCAAACGGTTTGGTAATGACCAATCATCACGTTGCTTCCGGACAGCTTGCCAAGCTCTCAACCGAGCAACGTGATCTTGTCGAGACAGGCTTTTATGCGCGCACACAGGCCGAGGAGTTACGTTGTCCTGATCTTGAAATCAATGTATTGGTTTCAATGGATAATGTAACTGAGCGAGTGCAGTCAGCGAGCCGTAATGCTGATGATAAGAAGGCTAATGAGCTGCGCAAGGCCGAGATTGCCAAGATCGAGAAAGAGTCTACAGAAAAGACAGGATTACGTTCGGATGTTATTGCCCTCTATGGCGGTGGTGAGTACTGGCTCTATCGTTTCAAAAAGTATACCGATATACGATTGGTATTTGCCCCAGAAAAACAGATGGCATTCTTTGGTGGTGATCCTGATAACTTCACCTATCCACGATTCAACCTAGATGTGACTTTCCTGCGCGTTTATGAGAATGATAAGCCCATCAAGTCAGATCACTATTTTCGCTGGAGCGCAAACGGTCCCCAAGAGAATGAATTAATCTTTGTCTCTGGCAATCCTGGTGGCACCGATCGTTTGCAGACCCTGGCACAGTTAGAGTATGCCCGTGATAATGGAAACCCTTTGACTTTACGTGTTCTTAAACGTCGTCGTGATATTCTTAATCGCTATAGCACACTAGGCGCCGAACAACAGCGTCGCGCCCTCGACCAGATATTTGGTATAGAGAATTCAATTAAGGCGATTACTGGTTATCAGGAAGGTCTGCTTAACCCCAAGGTGATGGCCAAGAAGGTTTCTGAAGAACAAGAGTTGCGCCGACGTGTAGCTGAGAATGCAGAGCTACAGAAGGCCTATGGTGGTGCCTGGGATCAAATTGCTGATGCATATAAGAAATTGCCCGCGATAATTAAACGCGTCTCTTTCTCAAATCTACGTGGTTCACGTTTGGCTGGTATTGCTAATGCCTTGGTGCGTTATGCTAGTGAGATACAGAAGCCGAACACTGAGCGACTAGAAGAGTATCGTGACTCAAACCTTGAATCACTCAAGTTTCAGTTGCTTTCTCCTGCACCAATCTATACAGATATGGAGGAGTTTGTGCTGGCCAATACATTGCAGGAGAACTTAGAAGAGTTGGGTGCCAATGAGCCTGCCATACAGACTATCCTTGCCGGTCGTCAACCTGCTGATGTAGCCAAGGAGTTGATTGGTGGCACTAAGCTAACCGATATAGAGTTTCGTAAATCTCTGCTAGAAGGGGGAGCTGCCGCAATCGAACGCTCTAATGATCCATTAATACAGATGGCGCGTAAACTGGATCCAATTTTACGTGGATTACGTCGTACGGTTGAGGAGCAGATCGAGAGTGTAGAAGCTTCTGCAGGTGAAAAGATTGCTAAGGCGCGTTTTGCTGTCTATGGTAAAACCAACTACCCAGATGCTACCTTCTCGTTACGCCTCAGCTTTGGCAAAGTAACTGGTTATGAATTAGGCACAACTTACATACCCTACAAAACTACTTATCATGGCCTTTATGATCGTGCTGCCAGTTTTGATAATAAGCCGCCTTTTGACCTGCCACCGCGATTGTTGGCTAAGAAAAATGCTATCGATCTTTCTACCCCATTCAATTTTGTCTGCACGGCAGACATTATTGGAGGCAATTCTGGTAGTCCTGTGATCAATCGTAATGCTGAGATCGTCGGTTTGATCTTTGACGGTAATATACAGAGCTTAGTGTTGCAATATCTCTACACAGACGAAACCGCCCGTTCTGTTGCAGTACATAGCGCTGGTATTATTGAAGCCTTGCGTAACATTTATGATGCAGGTTCACTTGCTGATGAACTGCAGGGGAGAAAGTAGTTGCTCCCCAATTGCGGATTGAGAAGAAGCTCTCTTCCAATCCGCAATCTCTGCTATACAATCAATTGCTTGGTTTAGTAAGTGGACCACTGCCACCCAAATTGGGAACTTTAGGAAGTGCACCAGTGATGCCGGCGCCACCTGCACTGGCATTCATAGCACGTGAATGTGCCCAACTCTTGATATATTTGATCTGTTCGGTCATGGTCTGCGAGAGGGGAATTGTATTGGTGATAATTCTTAGCAGGTGTGATTGGTTTAGTTCACGCTTTTCATGATGTGCCTCGACTAGCGCGGTAGCTACACAATGCTCGATCTCCGCGCCATTCCAGCCTTCTGTTGCACGCGCCAACACACCTAGATCAAAAGTATTTTCAAACCCGCGTTTGCTTAAATGGACATTGAAGATCTGTACACGTTCTGACTCGTTTGGTAAGCCTAGATAAAAAACTTGATCAAAGCGGCCTTTGCGAATAAATTCAGCCGGTAGTAGATCTATACGGTTAGCAGTGGCAGCAACAAAAACCAGTGCCTCCTTCTCTTGCATCCAAGTGAGGAAAGTAGCAAAAATACGTGCCGCCGGTCCTGATGTGCCTTCTTTAACACCGATCATTCCTGACTCAATCTCGTCGATCCAGAGAATTGTTGGGGCAATTGCGGCGACATTATGTAGTGCTTGAGCAAAGACACTCTCAGGCGAACCATACTGACCAGAGAAGACATTTGCCATGTCTAGGCGGAAGAGAGGGAGTTTCCATAGCGATGAGATCACCTTTACCGCCAGACTCTTGCCACAACCAGAAATACCCATCATCAGCAGCCCTTTAGGTACAGGCACACCGGCTGTGATCGATTCTCGAGTAAATAGATGAGTGCGCATTCTCAGCCAAGTTTTGAGATTCTCATAACCACCGATATCCTCTACATGGTAGCGTGGATAGATAAATTCCAAGACACCATCCTTGCGAGTGGTCTGTTCCTTTTGTAGGAGAATCTGATCCAGCATAGCTAATGAGAACTGTGTCTTGCCAAAGAAGATCTTATTGAGCACATGCTGCATTTCATTATAGGTGAAGCCTTTTAGACCGCTGACAATGGAGTTGCGTAGTGTCGTATCTGAGATCGTGGTCTTGAAGTGTTTACGGGTTATCTCATCGAGTAGCGGAACAATCTCTTCTTCTGAAGGCAGGCCGATCTCGATTAGATGTATCTCCCTTTTTAGCTCTTCAGGAATGTATAAGAGCGGGCTAAGCAGAAAGACTATTTTATTCTGATTTTTTAGTAGGTAATAACAGTCACGTAACCGCCGTACCAATCCAATATCGGTCTCTAAGTGGCGGTGGAAATCTTTTAGCACATAGAAGCCTGGGTCACTGGATTTCAACACAAACTCGATCGCTTTAAGCGGTTCTTGAGTATTGGGAATAAAACCATCAATGGAGCGGAATCCTTGTGTCATCGTCCAGTTAAAATATTTACGTGGTTCGGCAGAGCTACGTGAGATATTAAAGAGAGTGCGTTCAACACGATCTTCTTCCCAGCTAAGCAGGTAGACAAGCGGGTAGTTGCCAAAGATCGCGCTTTTAATCTTATCACTAGGCGTCAATTTGGCCAGTGTCTGCATAATCATCTCCACGCCTTAAGGGCGATCGATTTTGATGAGAAAGATGAGCCAACAACAGTGCCGCGATATTATGGCATAATCTTGCCAATGCCAACATTGGAAATCGTCTACGCTATTTTGTTCTCAACTCTTTTGCGAAGTTTTCCGGTAGTAGAAGTTCATAACGTATGGCGGGATCAAGATCTATCCGTGAAGTATAGACATCAGCGCAGCATTCCCGCCGATGAAACGTCTTTACTCGTCCTATTTCGCTAGCTGCACCAGATTGGAATACTACTTCCAAAAGCACTAAAAAATAGTCATTATCAATACTAGCATGACAATTATCGCAAAGCAGTTGGCCATGCTGAAATTTTCTCGCAATCGCCTCTGCATTGGTATGCAGTTGCTCTCGTACGATAGGTGAAACTTTCCTCAATAGATCGGTCTCCTGCATACATCTACTCCTTATTAGCCTTATTGGATCCAATCGTAACGCGAAAATAGCGTTACGCCAAGTCAGTCATTTTACTCAAGGCTGTCTTAGTGCAAATTTAATGCTAAAATAGCACCGCATGGTTAAGATGTATTAAGAGAGGTTTAGTAGTGCCAACTCGACAAGTGTTTCGTTGTTCATTCTGGTATTTGTGGTCGCGGCTAGGTCTGTTAGGAGGTGGACTGGTAATTGCCAGCACCAGTATCTCATTTTTTGCTGGCGGTCTTTTCAGTACTGATTATCTTACCCTCACACTACTGATTGGCAGTGGTAATCTAATCTTTTCTGCGCTTTCGGTATGGGCACATGTACGTTATTTCCCTATTATTGTTGATGAGGAAGGTATACGTGGTCATACTGGTACGTTACGTGGTAGACCGGGCCGGATTGCCTGGGCTGATATCTATCGTGTACAGACAATACGCCATTTCGGCTTGCCTTGTTACCGTATTACTGCGCATCAAGGTGGTGTGGCATTATTGGTACCTATGTATTTAAAACAGCGAGCCGATTTTGAGAATGAACTATTTAAGCAGGGAATTCAGTTAAATAGCTCAGAGAAAGCTGTCGCACCCTCGCCGCGAGTGCGACGCCAACGCGGCGAACGCGTGACAATGCGTGAAGGCGGCTATATAGTCATCAGTACGGAACAGCGCCATTCGAAAAACCGTTAAAACAATCGACTATGATCCTGTATAGCCGATGTTCCAGTATTTAGACTTATGGTAAACTGGAACTAGTTTTCAATGGAGCGGGAGATTTTCATGAACAGAACAATGAAGGTAATTGGCAAGCTTTCATTATGGAGTTTGCTTTTGATGGTTTTGGTCTGGGTGGGCAAACAGTTACTTGCCTATCTGATGGCGTTATTATTACCGATTCTGCACAAACTCTTAGCCGTCCTATTACTTATTCTTGGTGTTCTTGTCTTTGTTGGTGCCATTGCCACGGTTGTGGCCGTCTATCTAGCAATTCGTGCTTGGCAGCGCCGTCGTGAAGAGAAGCATGATTAAAGCGCTCAAATTACTATTATGCCTCAGTCTAATTTGGCTAGCTGATGGTCTGGCGGCAATCCCTAGGGCTGGCATCCAGCAGAAGGTGACTCCTGCTGAGATTAAGGAGTCAGTAAAGAATTGGGTTCGTCTCTGTGCCCCTTGCCATAATATTCAGGCTACTGGTACTGCCTTTGGTCCACCTTTGTTGGGGCCAAAGGCAAAGCGACGTTATTCACAAAGGCTGCTTGTCTCAATGTTTGCTAAGCCAGAGGCACATGGTCTCTCTGAGGCCGCCCCCGCACTACGCAAATTGAATGCAATGGAGCGGGAAAAGCTGGCCGCTTGGTTTGTTAAGCTCAAAGGTCCTAATGATATTGTTGTTGACACTGATAGTTTGCGTCCACCGCCTTTTATCTTTGTACAGAATTGTGGTGGTTGCCATGGCCCAGATGCCACTGGCGGTATTGGCCCTAATCTGCACCAAGTGACTAAGCGGCGTAGCCGTGATGAGATTATCAAATTGATCGAGGATCCTCCTAGCGCAGGCATTAAAGCTATTATGCCACCATTTGATGAACTCTCTGAAGAAGAGCGTGCCGAGATCGCAGATTGGCTTGCTACACTAGAATAATCTCTCAAGGATCTCTCAATTGAATACTTATCGACAGCCACATCTGTTTGGAAAGCAGACAATCTCCCCTAACAATTGCAACCCCGCTAAGAAATCTGAACAACATTGATATTTATTTGATTAATCTAGAGATAGAGATATTCTCGTAAGGTTGGTATATCAGTTGCAGCGTAAGATGTCTGAGGAGTAAGGCATCTATGCAAGAACTTTGGCAGCGGCTCATCAGAAAGTTCACCATCTACTGGCAAGAATTGAAGGCAAACAATGCAGTGCCGCAGTTGTCTTTACCAAATTGGTTAACTCTCGTGCTCACCAATACTACTTTTTGGTTGAGTGTCCTGACCGTGCTCAGCACTCTGATACTAATCTTTTACTACCATTATTGGTATTATACGAGAATTATTGATGCACGTCTGGAAGCAGGCTTCTTTACACGTACTGTTGATCTATATACACCATCATTACTACTAGAACCTTCTCAACGATTCTCCCCCCAAGCGCTCAGGCTACATTTAAAGAGACTTGGTTATCTACCGCGCCCACGTGCTACCGCGCCAGCTAGCTTTGTCTTACAGGTAGGTGCGATTACTATTGTGCCACGCGAGACCGAAGGTACACGAGTAAGGATCGAGTTTTTGGGCAATCATAACGAAGTCGCAACCATAGTTCGTCTTGTTAATCTCGATCGCGGCGGCGAACTAGAGCGATATGAAGTGCCTGGGTTGCTTCTTGCCACCGTCTCAAATGGTGAGCGTTGTCGTAGTCAACCGCTCAAATACAGTGAGATTCCCAAGCGGCTGATTGATGCTACGCTTGCCATTGAGGATAGACGTTTCTTTGCACATCCAGGTATTGATTACCGAGGTATACTGCGTGCGCTTAGTATCAATTTTCAGCGTGGCGAGATATCACAAGGTGGCTCGACAATTACTCAGCAACTGATCAAAACAATCTTCAAGATGAATGAGCGTACCTTTCAACGTAAGTTTGTTGAGGCCTTTCTCGCTCTGGCGCTAGAACGTCGTTTGACTAAGCAAGAGATCTTCACATATTACGCTAATGAGATCTATTTAGGACAGGATGGAGACGTAGCCATACGTGGGTTTGCCGAAGCAGCACAGTTCTATTTTGGCAAACGTCTCGATGATCTATCATTGGCTGAGACAGCCACATTAGCAGGATTGATACGCGGCCCCAGTTTATACTCGCCACAACGCAATTATGAGCGTGCATTAGTAAGACGCAAAGAGGTGCTGCAAGCAATGCAGGAGATTGGTGTAATCACTTCAGCAGAGTATCAACAGGCCTGTCGAGCGAAACTGAAGATCTTCTCACCAATGGCTGTGCCAGTCACAGCACCCTACTTCATCGATTATGCCAGTAACCAGTTGCAAGGCCTGTTAGCGCAATTACCAGAATATGGTCGCTTTCGTGCTACCTTAACAATTGATTATCAGTTACAGCAACTTGCCGAACGTATCATTGCCAAGAATATTGATCGGCTACGTCGTCGAGGCAGATCTACTCAACAGTTACAAGCTGCGCTAGTAGCATTAGAGCCAACCACTGGTGATGTAATGGCAATAGTGGGTGGACGCGATTATCGTTATTCAAACTTCAATCGCGCTACTGCTGCACTACGCCAGCCTGGTTCTGCTTTTAAGCCATTTGTCTATACTGCGGCCTTCTCAACAAATCGTTTTAATCCTGGTAGTGTAATGCGAGATGAGGCACAAGTCTTTATTGATGACCGTGGCCGTGAGTATCAGCCCAAGAATTATGGTGGACACTTTGATGGGGGGGAGGTTACGCTACGCCAAGCTTTTGCACGCTCGCTTAATACCATAACAGTAACATTAGCCGAACAGGTTGGATTAGATAATATTGCTAGTATCGCCGAGCGTGCTGGATTACCTAAACCTAAGCCTTATCTCTCAATGGCACTGGGTACCTTTGAGGCCACCCCGCTAGAGATGGCCTCTGCCTATGCAGTCTTTGCTAATGGTGGCCAATATATCTCGCCACGCACGGTACAGGCTATTACGGCTGCCAATGGTAATCGTGTAGCCGCACTATCGCAAACTAGTCGCACCGTCTGTTCACAATCGGTCGCTTATTTGATCACTGATATGATGCAGAGTGTCATCACAGCAGGAACGGCGACACAAGCAGGTTGGTTACGCTCACTCTCAGCAGTAGCTGGTAAGACTGGTACATCAAGGGATGGTTGGTTTATTGGCTATACACCCAAATTGGTAGTTGCAGTATGGGTTGGTTATGACGATAACCAGGATCTTAAATTGACTGGTGGTCATTCGGCATTGCCTATTTGGGAAGACTTTATGGGCGAGGCACTCGCCTTGCGACCAGATTTATGCGCTTCGCAGTTCCCACGCCCTGCTGGGTTGATTGAAATCATGATTGATGCTGATACAGGATTGCGCGCCAACGAATCTTGTCAACATACACGTAGTGAGTTGGTAGTAAGTGGGCTTGAGCCTATGCCCTGTTATCACTCCGAATATACTACTTATGTAAATGATAAGTATCTGCCGCAAGATCTGCCGATGCCTACGACTTGGCGTAGAAGAGTTTTAGTAAATGCCGATTTTGAAGATCAGGATGAATGGCAAGAAGACGAATGGCGAGAAGATGAATGGCGGAAAAATGAATGGCGGGAAGATGATTGGCAAGAACAAGAAGATGATAAGCAAGATTGATTATTCCAGGTGTTAGGCGGTTATTGCCGCCACAGACAAAGGAGGCGATAATGTTAGTACAGCTATACTGTGACAACACTCTCATCTTTACATTTGATGGTACTCGTGAGGAGACTGGTGTACGATTAAAACAGATAGGACATGAATTAGGACTCTCGATTGACGATGAATTCGAACTACAGAATCGCTTGACAGTATTATTTCGCGAGAATGAACAGAAGACGCTTGCCTATCAGACGGATCGTTTCCGCTTTACCTTATGCGCCGCAGAAAAGACAGCCTGAGGAATTACTTGTGTTGCTATTGAAGTACGGGCCGTGGTTTAGTAAGACGATGGCCCGTTACTGCCGCTCTTTACTTGTCACCCTACAATAGTTGCGCTTACAATTCAGATCGAAGAAGATTGGTAAAAAGATTTCGGAGTAATTTTTCATGCCCAATTTCAAGGAGATTCTGCAGGACGATCAGGTCTACGTATTTGATGGGGCAATGGGTACGATGCTCTATTCCAAAGGCGTCTATATTAACCGTTGCTTTGATGAGCTAAACCTTTCTAATCCCAAGATGGTCTTTGATCTACATAAAGAGTATATCAAGGCAGGGGCTGAGATTATTGAGACAAACTCTTTTGGTGCTAATCGTGTTAAGCTAGCTAGCCATGGTTTGGAAGACAAACTCAATGAGATCAATCGCGAAGCTGTAAAGATCGCCCGTGAGGCGGCCGGCGAACGCGTCTATGTTGCTGCTGCAATAGGTCCGCTAGGCATACGTATAGAGCCTTATGGACCAACTTCACGAGAAGAAGCCAAAGAGATTTTTAAGCAACAGGCACTAGCCCTACTTACTGGCGATGGCGTCGATTGTTTTATTTTCGAGACCTTCAGCGATTTAAGCGAGATACATCAAGCGATCTGTGCAGTACAAGAGATTTGTGACCTGCCAATTATTGCCCAGATGACAATACAGACTTTTGGTAAAACAGCCTTTGGCACTGCCCCAGAGACCTTCACCGTACAGCTCGATAAATGGGGCGCTGATGTGATCGGTCTTAACTGTAGTGTTGGCCCACAAGATACTTTTGAAGCAATCCAAATAATGGCCGGTTGTACTACCCGTAAACTCTCTGCACAACCTAATGCTGGTCTGCCTCGCGAGGTTGATGGTCGTAAAATGTATATGTGTTCGCCTGAATACATGGCTAAATATGCTAAGCGTCTAATTCAGACAGGGGTAAAGTTTATCGGCGGCTGTTGTGGTACTACCCCTGAGCATATCAAACTGATTGCCAATGCTGTTAAGGCTGCCACTCCACAACGTATCTCAGTTTCACTAGCAATAGATAGGGAGCAGGAAGTTCAAGTAGAGATGACTCCTATTGCTGAACGCTCCAACTTTGCACGCAAAATCTCTCGCAGTGAGTTTGTTACTTCGGTCGAGATCGTGCCTCCTAAGGGTTGCGATCCTGGCAAGATGTTAGAGAGTGTACAGCAGCTTAAGGATGCTGGTGTTGATGCCGTCAATATCCCTGATGGTCCACGTGCGCAAAGCCGTATGGGCGCACTTAGCACCGCAGTACTGATCTTACAGAAGGTTGGTCTTGAGCCAGTAGTGCATTACTGTTGTCGTGATCGCAATCTACTTGGAATGATGTCTGACCTACTTGGCGCCGCTGCACTTGGTATACGCAATCTACTTATCATTACTGGTGATCCACCCAAGATGGGACCTTATCCAGAAGCTACAGCCGTCTTTGATGTCGATTCCATAGGTCTTACTAATATGGTTGATCAACTAAATCATGGTTTAGATATTGGCAGTAACCCAATTGGGAAACCAACCTCATTCTTTATTGGAGTAGGTGTTAATCCTTGTGCTATTGATCTAGATCATGAGATACGTCGCTTTGAATGGAAAGTCGATGCAGGAGCGCAGTTCGCAGTTACACAACCGGTCTTTGATGTCGATCAATTAATCTCATTTTTGCAGCGTATAGAGCACTGCCGTATTCCTATTATTGCAGGCATTTGGCCATTGGTCTCTTATCGCAATGCCGAGTTTCTTAGCAATGAGGTGCCTGGCATCAGTGTGCCAGAGCGTATATTAGAACGTATGCGTAAGACAGAAGGACAGGAGGCAGCGCGGCTAGAAGGACTTGCCATTGCCCGTGAGATGCTCCAAGAAGTGCGTTCACTGGTACAAGGTGTGCAAGTGAGTGCGCCTTTCGGTAGAGTGCCTTATGCGCTTGATGTCTTTAAGGGTCTGATTTGAAGCAGACGCTAGTTTATCCCTGCGAAGTCAGCCATCGCAGCAGTAAGTAGACTGCGCTCTTGCTCGCCAATCTGTTCAAAAGATATTTTCAAACTGTTTAATTCTGCTTCAACTTTGTTGAGTTCTCTGGACGTAATGCTGTCTAGACGGTTGACCATATTACGCATCATCTCGATAAGACGGATCGATCTATGATCTTGAGAGACTTGTGTTGTGGTAGCGACTTTATTAAGTGAATGTAGTAGGGATGTACGACGACTTGAGTAGGACTGCTTGCGTGTACGTGGTTGTGCTTCGGAATTGGCATCCAGCAAGTGCTGCTGTTCTGTTGCCCGCATTACATCGATGAGAGTAGCAAATTGAATAAGTAAGGTATTGTAGAAGCGTAGATTACTTTCAGCATTACGATCACGAAAGCGTTCGCTCGCCTCTGCTGCTAGATTGGCCTCGCGAAGAGATGCTTCTTGGATACGATGCTGCTCTGCAAAAAGCTTTTCATCAACTGCATTCAATGTCGCAAGTGCCCTCTCAGCAGCTTGATGTGTTGTTACTAGTGTCTGCTCTGCCACGACACTATGTTCGTGTAGATCTTGCTCATTAATACGATGTTGTTCATTAAGAGCCGCTGTAGCCGTTGTCTGTACTATCTTCAAAGCTGCTTCTGCTTGCCGGTTGGCATTAGCAAACTCCGCTTCTGCGACCGCATTGGCTTGATGTAGTGCCGCTTGTTTAGCAGCATTAGCCGCTACTAGTGCCGCTTGTGAGCTAGCATTATTGGTTTTAAGTTGATTTTCCGCGGCATTGTCTGCTTCCAGCTCAAGTAGTTCAGCCTGGCGATTGGCACTAGCGAGGGCAGCTTCTGCTTTTAAATTGTCAGCATGGAATTTTGCTTCTAGGTCCTCATGCTGTAAGGCAAGCGCGGCCTGAGATTGCTGATGTGCGGTAGCAAATGTGGTTTGCTCGGCATAATGTTGTGCTTGTAGTAGCGCGAGTTTTTCTGGATCAGTTTCTCCTGCCTCAGCACTGCGGTGCTGAGCAGCCAGTTCTGTTGCTTGCACAAGATAATTATCATGTTCACGCAGTCTTAAGGCAGTGTGTGCAGCCGTGAGTTCCTCTTCTGCCTTGCGATTACTGGCAGCGATTCTAGTTTCAGACAGTCTATGTTGTTCTGAGTGGGCAAGCTGCTTAATACGGTTGGCTTCCCCTAATGCTACTTCATCCTGTTCATGCTGGGCACGTAAGGCTGCTTCGGCAGCAACATTGGCTTGTCGCTCGGCTGCCTCTTGTGCACGATTACGTCCTGCGAATTCAGCTTCCGCTTTCAAATTTGCTGTTAGTAGATTGCTCTGCTCATCGCGATGTTGTGCTACTAGCGCTTCTTCTTGCTGTAAATTGGCAATATGCAGAGCCTCTGCTGCTGCTGCATTGATCTTACGTAATTCGGCTTCAGCAGCGCGATTGATAGTTGCTAGCACGGTCTCTTCCTGTAGATGGCGATTACGTAGCGCCATCTCTTCAGCTTGGTGCGCACCAGCTAGCGCTGCTTCAGCATTACGATGTTCAGCAGCATGCCTTTGCTCTTTTTCTAAATTAGCTTTCAATAGCGCCGATTCAGCAGTGTAATTGATGCTATTTTGCACTGAAGTATATGTTGGTAGGTTGAGTGAATCACTGGATATTATCTGGTGTCCACCTGTGTCTGAGACAAGTTGATTCTTAACTAGGTCGGTATAGATGAGAAGTTCACCCGTCTTTGATTTAGCCATACTGAGTGCTTGTGTGATCTCTTCGCTACTCTTTGATAGCAGTGACTCATTAGGCTTGATCGATGAGTACTGCACCGATATCGGCATAGCCGCATCGTTAAGCATAGAGCTACTGCTCGACAGATCGATAAGAGAATCACTAGTCTTCTTTATATCCGCCATTGCTTAACCCTCCCTAGTTAATACATCAATAATAAAAAGTGATCACGTAAGAGCAATGAATGAGAGTCACTTTGAAGAAGTTAACACATTATCGGAATAGCTAACAGGGAAGTTGCCAAAGCTAACTATCACTACTATGAAATTCCTACATAGCCATACAGGTATTTTCTACATAGTTAGGCTCAGTTATGCCCTATATGGTACTCTTACCAAACTCCGATATTTTTTAGCAAAGGCAGGTTTTTCCACGAGATAACTGAATATCGCGTAAACTTAAAAACACTCTCTGTGATTGGCACATACTTTGCTCAGGCATTAGGTGGGGCAAGAGATATTAGTGATGGTAACATCGCTATGGTCTCTATAAGTGGTTACTGGGGTGAGGACAGTGATCACTACTGGGTTCGGTGCTGCGGGTTTCTCCCACGACTGCAGCACCGATTTTTTTTTGTCGAAATTATTCCACACTTCGTTGTAAGACTACTATCCTACTATCCTACTATCCTGATAATCCATAGCAAGATTTATTGACTAGTATTATCACTGCCGCCAAAATTTTCTGGGCAGCTTTTTGCTGGTGAGAAATGTGGTCGCAATACAGGTCAAACGTACTTGGTAGTAGCACGACGGCGCCGTTTCATAACGCTCATCCTTGCTGCCTGTCGTTTCAGCGCCTCTAGTTCTAGGAAGATCTGCTCACGGCACTGCTCACAAATGCGCTTTAATTTGGGTGCCAATAAACACCCTTGCAGTTCCTTGAGATTACGCACAAGAAACAGTGTCGCGCCACATGCGCCACAGCCATCGCAGGTTTTTCGGCCATTACTAGTTGTCTTCATAGCTGTCCAATGATTTTTCCCACGCTCTGTTCGGGAGATTATACTCGCCAATAATAGCACAAGATGTAGTATTGCAAATAGAAATAACTACCTTATTCTGAGCAGCCGGTATGACTGTTATCGATGCTGCAAGTATTCCCGTCTGCGTGGTACAGAGCGCAATGAGTTTGCATACAACTCACTGCGCAATATATTTATATAGTAAAAGTGAAAATAAAGCTATTGAGATATCATTACACTTAGGGGAAAAATTTTATCTTGCGCCGTCGCGCTTGGTAGTAAATCGAGCTATGGTACAATTGCGCTCCAAATTTTCGTGGGGAGCTAGGCAAGCCAATGTTTAGTGAAGAAGTCTGCAAAGGACGTCGTGTAATTATTCTACTAGCACTTTTCTGTGTGCCATTCTTCATCAATTTAGGTGCAAATTCATTATGGGATGGCAACGAAGGATTCTATGCCGAGCCGCCACGTGAGCTTTTAGAATCGGGTGACTGGTTGGTACCGACCTACAATTACGAACCACGTTTTAAGAAGCCACCTTTCACTACCTGGATAATTGCTGCCTGCTATTACAAACTGGGAGTATCAGAATTTTCTGCACGACTGCCAATCGCAATTGCTGCGACACTAACAGTGTTATTAGTCTATGCACTAGGTAGACGAATAGTGGATGCGCGCACTGGTCTAGCGGCTGCACTGGTGTTAGCAACAATGCTTAAATATATGGTCTATGCACGTCAGTATGCTGGCGACATCTTTCTTACCCTCTTGATTACTGCTAGTCTAACTGGTTTTGCTTATGCGGTAGTTGCGCCACCTGGACGGGCACGGTTGGGTTGGTTATTGCTTGCATATGGTGCAAGTGGTTTGGGCATGCTCGACAAGGGATTAGTCGCGATTGTAATACCGTTTGTTGTGATGGGACTATTTATATTAGTGCAACGTCGTTGGGATCTATTGGTACTACTATTTCATCCTCTTGGCTATCTTGTCATATTAGCAATTGGTCTGCCTTGGTATTTGATGATGGCAGGTCGCTACGGTTGGGAATTTATACAAGTCAATATAATACAGGAGACGGTACAGCGTTATGTAACAGATCAACTAGGTGGTCGTGCTGCTTATTACTATATAGGGGTCTATCTGGCAGAGACACTACCTTGGTCACTCTTTACCTTGCCAGTATTAATCTATTGGATAAAGTGGTTGCGGCAACAGTTCCACACCTTGTCTAGACAACAGCCACGCGAATCGCTAATGCTATTGCCATTCATCTGGTTTCTTTTTGTGTTTATCTTCTTCAGCGTCTCGATTGGAAAACGGGCCGTCTATCTAGTTGTGCTCTATCCGGCGGCCGCACTACTTATTGGTCATTACTTTACTGCTTGCCTGTTCCAACGCGACCGCCTACTAATGCAACTACACCGTATTGTCACACTGTTACTGATTGTGGTGTGTACAGGTGCAGCGATAGTTCTCTTAATAGGACACAGCAAACTGGAGATGCCGACACTACTCATCTATCTGCCCATAGCGGTGCTGATAATGCTTAGTATTACGCTTACCTGGCAATGGTGGCGTGGTGATTTTACAACGCAGGCACAGTTGCTAGTGATAGCTGCGCTGGTACTGATCTTTGGGCTTACATTAGTGATGCCGAAACTTGAATACTACCGTCCTGTACCACGTTTTGCCCGTCTTATTAAGGAGCAAGCCGCGCGTCAGGATGAAGTCGGGACATTCTGTGTAGATGCTCCCAGTCTGATGTTTTATACCGAACGAAAGATTTTTCAGAGTTGTGATTTTGATGAAATGTTAAAACGCCTTGATAGTGATAGACAGGTCTATTTTATTACCCGTGCTGATTACTTAGAGATGCTACAAGGGCGTACCCCAATTCCACTAGAAATATTGGCTCGTCAGCCGCTGCTACAACTACGCTGGGAGAATTTTTTCGCACGTAGTAGCTCTCCTTCGTTGTCATTAGTGCTGGTGCGTAAGAGCTGAATGGCCGATATAAGAAAAAATTCCCCCCGTTAAATGGTTGACAAAAGGTGTCCACGAGTATTAATTAGTTGTTGCACTTGGAGGGGCCAATCAATTCAATGTGGATATTTGCGCAGTTACTGGCTAAAGGTTTGCTAGAACGAGTGCAATCGTTACAGATTCCGCCGGATTTTCTGTCAATAATCTTGAGCGTTCATTGCCAAATTTACAGGAGGAGCTTAAATGATGAGGATTATCTCAAATATATATAGGAGAGGGACCATTTCCTGGACGCTGGCGTTACTGATGGTTTTTGCTTTCGCCGGCTTGATGGCCAGTCAAAACAGTTCAGCAAATCACCCTGTGCTAGTTGAAGGTAACAACGCTGGCAATGGTGGACCAGGTTCGACCACCGTACCAGCCGGCAGTGGTGGTGATTATGATGGTGATGGTATGGTAGGAGCCGCTGAAGACACTGATAATGGCGCCGATCGTATCTTTGGTACAATCGGCGCAGCCCTGCTAGGGGCCAACGGCGGCGCCAATGCTAATGGTCATGTCATTATTGTGACCAGCGGTCGCTTTCCCGAGAGTGTTATGATTCCCAATACCGCTGGTGGCCAAACCGCTGTTAATGGTGTGACAATTATTGAGGCCGCTCCTGGTGTACAGGCCAATATTGATGCTGTACTACAAGGTGATGCCAATAATGCCACACGTATGGCTGGTTCCGGCATTACCATCAATACCATGTCAACTGATCGTGGTGTGATCTTACGCAATCTGGCGATTCGCAATTACTCTGAGGGCATCACAGTATTAGGCACCTCACGTGTACAGGTGGTTAACTGCCGTCTGGATAGTAACCTTAATTTTGGTATACGTGCTGCTGGTATGTCGCGAGTAACGGTGCTCGATTCCTTTATCACTGCCTCAGGCATGCGCTTTACTGCTGCTGGTCCTGGTACCCCTGGTCCTGGCACAGGCGTACGCTTTGAAGAGCAGTCAACCGGCGCACTGATTCGCACTACCGTCTCTGGCAATACTGCCGCAGGCGTCAACAATGCTTCTACACGAGGCATTACATTAGTGCAGAGCGCGATCTTTGACAACGATCGCAATTTTATGGGCGGCAATGTGGCTAATCCTACTCCTTTCCATTTCGCTTCTGATGCTACGCAACTTGATGGGGTAGAATAGACATAGCAATATTACCGATTCTCGATAGCATAATCTTTATCAGGGCACAAGACTTGGCAATTACAGTCTTTGTGCCCTTTGTTATTTTCAATTAATGATAAAAAGCGGACTAGCAACCGTTAGCCTACTAATGTTAAGATAAGCACCCCATAATGGTGTAAAGGGGGTTAGCGGGAGGTAGCAGCTATGGGAGAAGAGTTTTGGGACTGGATGCGCCAAGCTAATGGATTGCTGCTAGAAGCCTACCGCCGTCAGGCGCAGGAATGTAAACTCTGTTGGGAAGCCGGAGAGTTACGTTTTCAGGCACTGGTTGCCTCGCATTGGGTAGTGATTAAGGCGATACCACTAGAGAGTGCGCAATATTTGCGTATCTTTCATATTGCCACACAGATGATCGATGATGGCAGCCACTATCAAGTTCGCCTGCCGGAGGCAAGTGGGGTGTTGTCCGCCACCTTTCGAATCAATTTCTTTGTTGGTCTAGCTGCTTCCGACTGTGCGGTGCGACTGGTGTTAGAATCGCCCTCAGCGGTAGCTTACACCAGTGATGCAGGCAAGGATCTTAATGCTGCTGACGAGGTATTTGATAGCAAGTATATAAATTGATCATAATTGCCAAACTTGCTAGTGCTATCGCTGTCTTGCAGTCAGAATTTCTTCACGGATAGCAATTTTCAGTTTAAGGATTGGGGTTTGCACATTATAATGTGGTGAACCCAGCCAGTAGTTTTCGGGTAAGAAAACGCCAGCCAGTATGAGTGGCGGTCGTCGTATGCTTTTCTGTTTCTTGCCACAGGGCCTGATGTACAACCCGCCCGGGAATCGATCTTTATTAATTTAGTAAGATTGGGAGTCGCAACGAGGTTGCTATGAGCAAAGAGTTGAAGC
>JBFLVQ010000078.1:0-21642 GCA_040758525.1 Acidobacteriota bacterium | reverse complement strand
GGCTGATCTCTGGCTACCATTCCATACACATCTAGCCCAAAACCATACTGTCTATTTCCCCGATCATCCTGGTTTTGGCCGATCTTCACTACCCGACTGGTTCGATCATATGGACGATTTTATCCTACATTACGCTATGTTGATCGATGAGTTGAAACTAGCGCCTGTCGATCTGGTAGGATATTCATTAGGTGGTTGGATTGCTGCTGAATTTGCCTCTTTCTTCCCTGAGCGTGTACGTAGTCTGGTGCTTATTGACGCCGCTGGTCTGCGTGTTTCTGGTGCCCCAATCGTCGATGTTTTTGCGCTTTCACCTGAACAACTCTTTGCCACCTGCTTTACTGATATAACTCAGGGGCTTGCATTGATCGGTGATATGTCGGACCCATTGGGCCGTTTCCTTAAAGATTATCAAGAGCGTACTACATTGGCACTATTGGCCTGGAACCCTGGCTATAGCCCTAAACTAGTACGTCGCTTACGCAGGGTCAACGTACCTACACTGATTATCTGGGGCGAAGAGGATCGACTGATCCCTAGAGCACATGGAGAAGCATATAGAGATGCCATTGCCAATGCACGGCTAGAGATTATTGCTAGCTGTGGTCATGTTCCTATTGTTGAGCGCGCTGAACAGACCGCACAACTGATTCGCGAATTTCTCATACAGAGGGGGAACTGATGCCAAAATTAGAATTTTACTATTTCCATTTGATGCCCTACACCTATCTACCAGAGGACTTCCATAAGACCTATCCTTCTACCTGGGTAACACTCCCCAATAGCCTATATGATCCTGTCAAGGGTCAAGAACTCTATCAACGTTATCTAAATCATCTGGTTGAGGCAGAACGTTGGGGCTGGGATGGCATTTGTGTTAATGAACACCACCAGAATGCTTATGGGACTATGCCTTCGCCCAATATTATCGCAGCAATGCTTACACAGCTTACCAAAAAGGTGAAGATTGGTATTATTGGCAATGCGCTGCCACTACATGATGATCCTCTAAGAGTTGCTGAAGAGATAGCAATGCTCGATGTTATCAGTGGTGGTCGGATAATCTCAGGCTTTGTACGTGGTACTGGAATGGAATATTATTCTTATAATGTTAATCCTGCCCACTCACGTGAGCGTTTTTATGAGGCGCACGATCTGATTATACAAGCCTGGACACGCCCAGGCCCATTCAGCTTTGCGGGCCGACACTACAACTACCGTTATGTCAATACTTGGCCACGCCCATTGCAAAAACCCCATCCACCTATTTGGCTACCTGGCACTGGCAGTTTAGAAACAGTGGAATATGCTGCTGAGAAACGCTATCCGTTTATGATGGTCTTCTCGCCTCAGACCTATCAGCGTAAAGCTTATCAAGCCTACCGACGATTTGCTGAAGAGAAGTTTGGCTACCAAGCTCAACCCAACCAGTTAGCCTTTGCTGTTCCTACCTATGTTGCAGAGACCGATGCAGTGGCTTTGAAAGAGGCAGAACCACATATAATGTGGCTCTTCCATAAAGGCTTGCATACAACACGCCAATTTCTTATGCCGCCTGGTTATGTAAGCCAACGCTCGCTTGCAGCAATATTACGCGCTGGTCTAAAAGAGCATCATCAACTCACTTTTCAGGAGTTACTCGACCAGGGGTATGTGATTGTTGGCAGCCCTGCCACAGTGATTGAGAAGCTCTCTGTCTATACCGAAGATATGAAAGCCGGCATATTAATAGGCGGCGCCCATTGTGGCGATATGCCAGAAGAGCTTGTACAGAAGAATATGGAACTATTTTCTCAAGAGGTAATGCCGCACTTTCGTTAATAGCAGCTCATCCTAATATGTCTAGTATTGCTCTATATGGCAATACTAGACAACTAGCGAAACTGCGAATCACTGCGGTGCTCATTGACACTGGTAAGGCCTATGCGAATTGAATATTTCACCAGCGCAGGAAGATCATGAAGATTGAGTTTCATCATAATGCGCGCACGATGTGCTTCAATGGTACGCCGTGAAAGCATCAAAAGCTGCCCTGCCTCTTCATTGGAATACCCATCAACTAACAGTTTGAGTACCTGGCGCTCACGTTCTGTCAAAATTGTTGAGAGTCTGTTGATAGCTCTATACGATGGCATTCCTTCCTCTCCCTGCCTAGAGATTTGTAGATCAATATCCAACCGAGGGCTCCCCTCCTTCCCTCTGCATTTAGTTAAGCGAATTTCATTATTTTAGTAAATCTACCTACGAAAGATAATTTATGTGTTATACACATATAATGAAAACTATCAGATAATGCAAGAAAAATGCTTCGCCCATTAAGCAGAGCCGATCGGGTTTTACGGTTGTACCGATCATTTTCACTTATCTAATAACGGATTTTTTCTCGATTTGTATTCTGGACAGGGGAAAATTTTTCCAGGTAAGAGGCTTGCTCTTACCATCGCGCTACTATTATTGTAATTAGGATAATAGTTTAGAGATAATATTTAGGCCATAGTAGCAGCCTAGCTGGTACGTTTAACAATCATAATGGTCATATCATCAATAGGAGGCGACTGTCCAACAAACTGGGTTAACGCCTCATCAATACGGTCGCGTAACTGTGAAGCGGTACGGTTACGATAACGACGTATAACATCGATCAAGCGCTGTTCACCAAAATCTTCGTCAGCTTCGTTAACACTATCGGTAATACCATCGCTATAGATAACCAATACATCGCCAGGCGACATTAACACAGTATCATCCTCATAGCCAATATCATTGGTGATACCGACAGGTAGGCCGCCTGCCTCTAGCTTCATTACTCTATTATCGCTACAGACCAGAATAGGTGGATTATGGCCAGCATTGGAGTAGCAGAGCCGGCCTACTACTGGATCTAATTCAGCACAGAAGAGAGTTAAGAACTTATTCTCAGGCGAACTCTCAAAGATGTAGTTATTAACTTCTGTAATGATCTCGGCAGGACCCAATCCAGTTTGAGCCTGTGCGCGTAAAGCCGCATGTAGACTCGACATTAGTAGCGCAGCACCGATCCCTTTACCAGAAACATCGCCTAAAGCAAAGATGATACGGCCACTCTTACGCTGAATAAAATCATAATAATCGCCGCCGATCTCACGACAAGGGAAGCTGATGCCAATCATATCATAGCCTGGGATACGTGGTGGCGAGACAGGATGTAGACGTAACTGTATCTCATTGGCAACTTTTAACTCTTCTTCTATACGCTTCTTTTCTATTCGCTCCTCGATTAAGCGAGCATTCTCTATTTTGATTGCGGCGACCGAGGCAATGGTAGTTAATACCAGCAGATCATCCTCACTAAAGCGATTGGTGGCATAAGGATTATCGACATAGATCATGCCAATCACTTCATCTCCAATAGCAAGCGGCACAGCCATAATGGAGCGCATTTGACTGATCACAATCGACTGGCGATCCTGAAAGCGAGGATCATGTAGAGCATCAGAAGTGAGCACGGAAGTGCCTTCCGAAATCACCTTCTCAGAGATCGAGCGACTAATTTTGATCTCCTCTCCGCTCAACTCTTTGGTGGCATTACGTGCTACTTTACAGATCAGTTCATTAGGTTTTGGGCGTGATTTAGTACGGCTTTTAACACCCTTTTTAGGCGCCCAATTAGAAGAGAGGAAGAGGAAGCCACGCTCTACTGGCAGAGCATCAAAGACAAGATCCATAACCCGATTAAGTGTATTATCGAGTGAATCGTCAGAAAGTAAGGTAACCCCCACTTTACTAACAATCGCCAATAGATCCCGCTTACGTGCTACCTTTTCATGAGGCGGAGCAATAATTGTCTGACCGATCAAAGTCTTTTGACTGATTAGACTCTGTCCACCTCCAGTTACCTCCTCAAGTACTGAGAAGATATCAGAATTACGTTTACTAGAAGTGATAGTAAGTTCTGCTTCCGCTTGTAGATTTACATCCGAAAGCACAATCTCGTTTGAAGAGGTTGGGGGGGGATCATCAAGCAGTTTAATCTTAGTTTCACCGATCTGGATCTCATCACCAATACCAAGCTGGATCGTTCCAGTAACTTTTATTGCATTACAGAAGGTGCCATTGGCACTACCTAGGTCGGTAAGAAAATGGACCTGATCTTCACGTCGCACTTCGGCATGTAGACGAGAAGCGAATGGATCATTAATACAGATATCATTGCGTGAAGATCGGCCAATCGAAGTCTTCACCTTCGACAGCTTGACTTCACGGCTCTCACCATCAGGCAATTTTAGTAACAGACTAGGCATACTTTCACTCAGTGGCTCACTATCAACGCCACTCGATTCTCCCCTATGGCTTCTTATGCAACTTCTTCTCTAACCTGGTAACGTGTTGCCGCGCCAGGTTAACGTAGGGCCCCGATTGGCAGCGTTGATAAGCCTTCAAAGCATTCTCGGGTTGCTCCATACGTTCATAAACTAATCCCATCAAATAGTAAATATCATGATTATTAGGCTGTTGGCTGAGAGCAGTCTGATACTCTTTAAGAGCAGCGGTTAGATCACCTTGCTCAGCCAGTTTTATCCCTTTACTAACACGCTGACCGGCATTCAGATTCGACTCACTTGCTGATGTCGTCTTAACTGTTTTGGCAGTATCAACCGATTTAGTAGTATTAGTGGCGCTATTGCTTGCTATTGCATTACTACCATTATGATCATCTGGCGATGCAGTGTTGGGTCGCCCCAACTCCTTTAACTTAGCCAGTTCGTTGCTTGCCGCCAAGCCTAACTCCCCATTTGGATCGGCTTTGATAACCTTTTCATAATTATCTCGTGCTGACGCCCATTGACCCTGACGTGCCAACACACGAGCTAACTGTAGACGTAGCGCGGTCTCATCGCTTTTTAGTGTTAATAAAACGTAATAAGCCTTTTCTGCTTTTTTATACCAACCTAACCGCTCGGCTGTCTGTGCTAAACCACTATAGGCGTCAAAATACTTACCATTCAAGATAACTGCCTGTTCATAACTTGCTAATGCCTCTTCATAACGGCTTGCCTTAACAAGCGCGTCCCCACGCACTTTATGTGCTTCCGCTTGGGTCTTATCCAGCGCAATTGAGCGATCTAGCTTCTCAATTGCCTCATTGATTCGACCTGCCATTAAGTCGGTCTTTCCTGCTTCTAGCAGCGAGGAGGCATTATCGATTACCAATGTTGGTGTTGGTGCTGCAACCGGCGCCGCAGGTATTGGTATAGGTGCTGGCAAGGATCCTGTCTGTTTAACCAACGGCTTTGGCTTAATATAATTGTAAGTAAGTAGACCAGCTACAGTAATCGCTACGAAGAGCGCCGTTAAAAGCCCAACGAGAATAAAGTAACGGTTCCATCTTCTACGTGTGCGCCGTGGGGTATCTAGCGGCCGCATGGGTAGAACTATTACCTGACTAGTAACACCAGCCTGAGAGAACTGTGAAGTAATAACCGGCGTCGTATCGCTAGCGATAATAATAGCGGGCAATACTGGTTCAGTGCTGGGCAAGAGGCTGTCACTCTCTTTCTTAGCTAAAGTCTGATCCGATACGGATTCATGCTTATCTGAGTTAGCTGATACCTGCTCACTGACAGATGGTAATGAGGAGGTGGCAACATTAGTCTCGTCTGCCAAGCCCTCAACAAGAGCACCACAATAGCGACAGAATTTAGTCTGTTGCTCTAAAGGATTATTACATTTCCGGCAGAGTATATAAGCCGAGTCCTCGACCATATTTATTGCAGGAGCAGATTCAACCAGTGAGCGATAGTTGAATGCTTAATCTTATTTTTACCAGTTAAATCTCTTTCTCACCACTATTGTTCCCGCCAACTTATCATGCCAACCTTGTTGACGTCGGTCCCACAACAACCAGAGAAAGCCTAGTGCAAAAACCGCTAATGAGATCGGATAACCTAACAGATGACGCAAGACAATATGCCGCATTGTCACACGACGCTGATCGGTTGTTATAATCCTGATACCTAATAGGCGCTTACCTAATGTCTGCCCATTACGACTAGCAAGCGCGAAAAAATTCCCCCCCAGATAGCCCAACGTAACTAATAGCCCACTCCACTGTATCAAGCCACTATATCTTGGCAGGCTAGCGGCTACTAATGTAGTTGCCAGCAGTAACGACATCAGCATCAACAGATCTAACATGAAGGCGCCAAAACGTAATGCGAAGCCAGCCTGTTCGAAGATATTGCCTACCAACGCATGGGTAGCTGGTGCGATTGGCTGTGATGGCGCAGCACCAACTGCAGGCGTAAGAACACGCTCTGAAGTCTGGCCAGTAACGCTTCGGCCTGCTGCCAATCGGCCTAGTAATGCCGGTTCAGTCTTGGCAGTACCAGGGTGAGGTGAAGATGCCGCTTCTATATCTGGGGCAGATACGACCGGCGTACGTACGACTGGTTCGGTTGCAGGTACGTCATTGTTGGCAATCTCAGTCGCCACCGCTAGCACGGACGGCGTGCCGCACATGCGGCAGAATTTGGCGCGTTCGCTCAGTTCCGTTTTGCAGTTGTGGCAATATCGTGCCATTGCAGTTATGGCTTGCGCTTAGCCTGAATGGCGCGCTCACCCGACGACAAACTTCAATGTTGTCTCGCCTAACCTAAGCTCGTCACCATTCTGCAATACCCTAGGTTGTTTCGGGTAGAGCTTGAAGGTGCCATTAACTATAGTGCCATTCACACTAGAGAGATCTTCTACTAGGAATTGGCCACCTTCCCGATAGATACGTGCATGACGACGCGAGACTTTTGTTTCCGGATCATAGGACGAGAGATCAACTTCTGGAAAGATCCCTGTATGTGGATCAACCCGCCCAATTAAATTAGTATCCTTATCCAGAATAAAAGAGGTAGCAATATCCGAGGCCCCTAGCACCACCAGCTTTGCGGTTAGACGGATAGGCGGCGCCGTAGGCAATGGCTGGCGTGCTCCACAGTGTGCACAGAAGAGATCATCGCTTGCAATACGTTGACCACAGTTACCACAAAAGACCTGCCCAGCCGCTCCATCTGATGGTAGCGTACGTGGCTTACCTACCCCACTGGCGGGGAGGTTATCAAGCATACGCATATGATCTTCCAGCGCCCGTTTCATCTCTGCACCATTACTAAAGCGCTTCTCCGGTTTATGCTCTACTGTCTTACAAATAATCGCTTCCATCTCTGGAGAGATTGCAGGATTAAGCTGGCGTGGCCGTGGATTTTTGGTGAAATCAAAGATCAGCAGGGGATTATCCTGAGGATCTGAACCTGTTAGTAGATGGAACATAGTAGCGCCTAAACTGTAGATATCTGAACGTGTTTCGACTTTGCCAGCAAACAGTTCTGGAGGCGCATATCCCATCGTGCCAATTGCCGTAACCCCTTTCTGGGTTGGAGCAACAAAGCGTGCAATACCAAAATCGACCAGCATTATACGCTTGGTCTTATCATCAATCATCAGGTTAGCAGGTTTGAGATCTCTATAAATAATAGGAGGTTGCTGTGAGTGTATATAACTCAAGACATCACAGGTCTGGATTGCCCATTCTGTTACTGTACGCTCATCCAGTCGTCCCCCTGGCGCCATCTTTAGCTTACTGGCAAGATCGCCGCCACCAATAAACTTCATTACCAGATAATAACGACCTTCGGAAATGAAATAGTCATAGATTGTCGGAATGGAAGGATGCTCAAGACTGGCTAACAATTGTGACTCACGCTCAAAATCCTCCACTGCCTTCTTGCGCTGCCCCTCATCAGAAAACATCTCGATCATCTCTTTGACCGCGCGCAAAGCATCGGCCAGACGTTTGTCGCGTGCCATATAGACATTACCCATGCCACCGCCACCGACACGCTTTACAATCAAATAACGCCCTACTAATAAGGTGCCTGGCTCAAGCTGAGCATTAGGATTTTTCGCTTTGTTCTTTGACATACTCTCCTCGGCAACTCTCATTTCTGCCGCGTTGCCAACCGATTTAGGCGATAACTAGGGAGTTGGGTCCGCCGCACCTATTCATTGATCGTCACATCTTTGCAATATGGTGGCACCGAGCAGGGTCGGCGATCCATATTGGGAGCAACGCCACTCCCGACGACCTTTCTTAAACTATTCACCACTACTCAATTCAACCCTGTTTGCAATCAACGCGAGCGGTGAATGCAAGCATTGCGTGCCCTGCACCTAGCAATCTACTCAAACCTACTCGACAACAAATTTCAGGAAAGTCTTACCAACAATTATCTCATCCCCGTTATTGAGGGGATGACGATTACCCGGCAATAAACGCCGGCCACGATTAATGAAAGTGCCGTTTGTGCTACCCAAATCCTCGATCAAGTACTGGCCATTCTGATGAATGATGCGGGCATGGCGGCGGGATACCTTGGCCTCCGGATCGTCCTGATCGAGATCAACGTCGGGAAAGATACCTCCATCAGCATCCCAACGGCCGATATTGGATTCTGTATCAGTAAGCATAAACTCTTTGCCTATTGTACCACCACGTTGAATGATCAGCTTGGCACGTGCCGATGGCGATTTGCCATAGCTACTAGCAATAGCATTGTTGGCCGGCGCCGGTGCCGTTGGCGCTGCTGTTGGTGGCATACCTGCCGCTACCGAGTCATTACCCATACGAGGCGGTGCAGCAGCACGGCCTGGTGGGGCAAATGGTGGTGGCGGTGGTGGCGGTGGAACAGTGCCCGCAGATTTCGGCGCTGCCGTCGATGCCGAAAAAGGCGGCGGCGAAGGGGGCTCAGGCGCAGTACGAGAGTTTGCTGTCACAGGACGAAGTAGTGATGCATTGCCGGGCCCTGCCTGGGGTGGTGCGGGCGGCACCGGCGGCATACTTGGTGGGGACATAGGCGGCATCTGAGGCATACCCGGCATAGGTGGTGCAGATGGCGACGGTTTGGCCACTTGCTGAGCGCTGGCTAGCGACGGTGCCACCGCAGCGCTCAATTTCATCCCACACTCGTCGCAATATTCCGAACCGTCCAGGTTATCTGTCCCACAGTTATTGCATCGAATCATCTTTATGCCTCCTGCAAGGGTTTGCTTCAGCGTTGTGAATTATAAAATACTTTTTAATCTACTGGAACAACGGACTTTTAAAAAATCTCCTTGGCCAACAGGTGTTAACGCGACGGCTGCGCAGCAAGCTCTTAGAGCAGTCGGCGTACACACCACGTCAACGCTTTTCGCTACAGGGCATGATTAGGATCAAGCAGCAACTTAGCACACCCACGCCCTGATCGCCAAGAGCGGCGTCATCGCGGTTCTCGCTGCCAAGCGCTATTCCGTATGAGAATATTCGGGGCTAAACCGGAAGGCCTCTTGCTCAACGCCATCCAAAAGCTGAATACTCAGCATCGCTCCAAACGAAACACCGTCGCAAGGCTTGGCTCGCAACCATTTCGGGAATAGCATTGAAACTATCCCTAGTATAATAACTTGGCAGAGGTTTTTTCGGCAATAGCTGAACTGATAGTGAAAACCTCGCTAAGTCTGTTTCAATCAACTCGCACTACGATTACCGAGATATTGTCGTCTCCACCCCGTGCATTGGCCGCTACCACCAACTCTTTAGCAATATGCCAGGGATCATCACTATGTCCCATAATCTCTTCTATCTCTACATCAACAAGCATATTGGTAAGGCCATCGCTACACAATAGCACTAGATCACCACGTCGCACCACCCTAGTAATAATATCGACTTCGATCTCATCACGGCTGCCGATAGAGCGATAAATAATATTACGGTGTGGGTGATAGCGAGCTTCCTGTGGTGTGATCTCGCCGCGCCGTACCATACGTTCAACCAACGAGTGGTCTTCGGTCAACTGTTCCAGTTGGCCATCGCTTAACACATAACCACGACTGTCACCTACCTGTCCAATGGTAAGAACATTACCTACTAATAAGACTGCGGTAACCGTCGCTCCCAGTCCACGTGTACTAGGGTGGTAGTGAGCATAATCTAGTACCTCACTGTTGGCATGCTGGATTGCATTAGTAAGCAATTGGGAAGCACGCACATCCGTACCAGTATCATTGGCTAATAAGATCGAGCCGGTCTGAGTAGGTTCAGCTACTTGGCTGCCATGAGTTGAGCGTAGCGAGGCAGAAATAAGGCGATCAGTCACCCACTCGGCTACTGCGCGCACTGTAACCCTGGAGGCGATCTCGCCGGCTGCTTCTCCACCCATCCCGTCCGAGACAATATAAAGTCCAATATGTGTATTGACCGATTCAAAACACTGTCGTAGATCTACGACTAGTATACTATCTTCATTTAACTCTCGCTGATGGCCAACATCTGTGGCATAGCCAGCCTGGATCGAGGTCGGTGTATTTAAGCCTGCCAGCGCATATTTCAGCTCATTAACCGAATTATAACGATCGGATGGCTGATAGGCGAGCGCGCGCATAATTATACGCTCAAGCGCAGGCGAGACAACTACCTTGGGATAGAGCTGCCATAGTTCGGCTCGCATTATATTGATATCGCCAGTAGGCAGACAATCACCGGTCAATAACCAGTAGAGAATTGCTCCAATCGAGAAGATATCGGAACGTTTGTCAAGGATCGAGTACTCATTTAGGTAGTAGAGTTCTGGCGCTGAGAATCCATCTGTAACATAGATCGGCACAGATGGGTTATAGCGTTTAGCAGGACGCACACGCTCAAACTGAATAATTTTTAGACGAGCTTGGCAATCTATGATTAAACCCGCAGGCTCCAGACCATTATGAGTAAGACGTTGGCGATGAAACTGATCCGCAATCTGGCACAGTTCTACACCAAGTTGGCGTACATCCGATTCCAACATACGTCCTATATCCGAAAGCCGCCTACCCTCAATACGCTCTAGCACTAGATAGGCAGCGGTATCATCAGTAAAACAGTGTGTGGCGCGCAATATTCCTGGTGAATTGAAGCGAGTCAATAATTTGAACTCAGTCTCAAAGGGATTAGCGCCATTACGCAGCACTTCTGTATTAGTATCTAGCTCAAACTCTATTTCTGCCAGTGGATCAGAAACCTGTTTGGCACAAACTGCAAGTGTATAGCACTTGGTCTCATCCTCAACTTCGTGTACATCATAATATTGCACAGGGCCCACCTCAGCAACAAATCCATCCACGATGAAACGACCATCAGCCAGTAAGGCAGGCTGCTTAGCATCATCTGTGAGGGTGCGCACGCTGCTCAGTTCTATCTCCAGATTCCCACCACAACGGTTGCAAACCGACATTTCATCAAGATTTTCGCTAAAACCACAGTGAGGACAGTCTACCATCGACTCTAACCGGCCCTGTTAGAAGCTTAGTATCGTAAATTTTCTATTATTCTATCTTGAGAATGGCTCTGCAATGTGCAACCAGCACCTCGGCAGATGGATTCCCGCTTAGAATATCATATAGCTAATAAAATAGGCAGTAGAAAAAAACCACTTAAATCAATAGCCCGTTTTAAGATTCGGAATCTAAACTGTTATAGTATACTGCATTGCGTAACAATCTGTTTACTGCCAGCTACGCTAGTTCGCTCTTAATCGAACAGATGCCTAGAACACATTTGATAAATAGTAGCGGGAATAAATCAATCTCTTGAGGTGAAAATTATGTTTCCCAATGGGATTCAGATCTTCATAGGTATAGAGCAGAGCGAAGGGAACGGTTATGAACCGATCGGCTCCTTTATTACTGGTACACCCGCCTTCCGCACAGCTTGTCAACAAGCACGTATACGTGCTGATGAGCTGAACCAAGAGTATGCTGATGAAGGTGATTGGTATGCTTTTGTTGCCGATGAATATGGCCGTAAAGAGATTCTCTAATCAAGCAGGTTATTACATATGGAAAGCCTATCTAAAATTAGATCGATTGGGGCAGAAGCCTACTTTGATGGTGTCACTTTCACATTACGACTAAAACGGCGTGAAGCACAACGACTGCTCAGTTTCCTTAATGAAGATATTGGTGAACTGCGTCCAGTCATACCCACAACGATCATTTCACTTGCTGAGGCACTTGAGAAGGCACTTGCACGTACTAGTGCAATACCTTTGTGGAAGACTGAACTAGGCTGTTTTGCTTGGCAACGTAATGGTGAATGGATAGAACTACGTCTACACGAGAAAGAGTTTAAGAATTTCCTTGACAGTGCTACCGCAATGCCTCGCTTCACACGCGATCCTGGCCCACCTTCACCTGAGCTAGATCGACGCTGGCCCTGCCTCAGTGATATTGCTCTATTGATGGAGATGCTACCTGCTATGCATAGGCGCCGTGGCCTCAAGTTTGGTCGTCGTGCCTCGCTAGAGATTGCCGCTGTCTTTAGGGATTAGAAATAGAGTACTAATGTCAGCACCGATACTAACGCGCGCTTAGCATCCTGATCCTTGCCATTGGATAGTTCGATCGCACGAGCAAACTGATCTATGGCCATTGTGCTGTTCCCTGCTGCCCAATAAGCCCTCCCAACACAATAATATATATCTGGTAGATCTTTTAATGTCGGGTCTAGTTCTTGATAATTATCTAATAGATCTATCAACTGGTCAGTGACTTTCACGATCTGTTTATGGCTTTTTAGATTGCCAGGCTCATGTGGACGGCCCTGTTCATCATTAATAAGGAAAACCTGCTTATCTGTAATTGTGGCAAGTAGATTTGCTAGTGTCTCTGGGGAACGGCCGGCATATTGGTCAAAGGCAATACGGTACTCGGCCAATGCCTCTATAGGTTTTCTCAAACGTGTCAGGGCAATGGCAAGATTCTCATGTGCGAGCGGATAGTTATTACGTAGTGTCAGCGCCTGGCGATAATAGTTGATCGCTTGCATCAATTCAGTTGTTTCTGATAAAGCAATACTACGTAGCAGATAGATATTACCGAGACATAGATAGGCTTCAGGAAAATTCGCCTGCTGTTTAATGGCAAGTTGGAATTCAGCGATTGCTTCTAGATATCTGTTTTGACGTAGATAAAACCGCGCCAGATTGTAATGCGCAAGTGGGTAACGACCGCCTCTCTGCTCAATGGCAAGACGAAACTGCTCAGCCGCAGTCGTTAACTCATCCATAGCTTCATAGATCAACCCTAGATTATTGTAAGCCTCTGGATAATTCTTATGCTGCGCAATCGCCTGTTGGTAATTATTGATCGCTTGTGTGAAATCACCTGTGTGCGCATAAGCAATAGCAAGATTGAAATATGCTTTGGAAACAGATCTAGCACGCTTGGTAATGGCACGCTGATACTCAATGATCGCTTCGCCAACACGACCACTACGATAGAGCGCAACACCCAGGTTTAGCAGCACATCCTGATCGTCAGGCAAACGTGTAGCTGCCTCTCGTAACTCATCTATAGCAGCATCATAGTGACCTAGCTCGATCAATGCACAACCAAGTCCCAAACGTGCCCTTAGCGATTGCCCTTCACTGCCTATTGCCTGTCTATATAATATTACTGCAGCCGTGAAATCGCCTGCCTCAGATAAACGATCTGCCCTAGCAAGTAGTGCCGCCGACCTATCTATCGCTACACGCGAAGCGCTTACATGAGAAATCTGTGTGCCTGCTTCACCTACCTGCTCTATGCCAAAACGTCGCCCAGATTCTGTTGGCATATAACGCTCAATGCCAGCATTTACACTGCCTGGTGTTAAATCCTTGGGCGCTACTGCCTCTGTGCCAAAACGTCGCTGTGCCATTGTTTGGCTCGATAAAGACATTATCGCCAATATACCAACAAGCCCAGGTAAAATATCTATTATGTATCGATCATTACGTCTTTCTCTCATACTTGACCAATTCTGCCCTAACCAGCATATAGAAGCCATACTATGATTAGTAACAGTATTAACCCAACTACCATAATCGATCGCTTCTTGAACTGGCTAGTTAGCAATGTTACTGCCGTCTCATTACTCTCTGCTATATTCGTATTAGCTTGCTCTACCAACCCATCCGTTATAACTACACCAGAAGTAATCGACGCTATCTTCTTGTCGTTATCAGACGCACTTTTGTATTTAAGTGATGAGCTAGTGGATTCAGTCACTTTATATGTAGGTCTAACATAGATCTTCTTATCTTCTGACAGTTCGTTATGCTGAGGAGAATCGGCATTCTGGTAGGATTTTGCTGTCTGCTCGACAATGGTTTGGAAAGCATTGAGGAGTTCGCCAGCAGTCTGATAGCGTTGCTGAGCAACAGGTGCCAACGCTTTCTCAAGCACTTGGTCGAATGCTACAGGCAGAAACGTATAGAGCGAGGAGGGTGGCGGCAACCCATCTTGAGCGGTCTTGAGACGGAATAGTTCACGAAAATCATCACACTCGATCGGCAGATGCCCAGTAAGCATTTCGTAGAGGATAACCCCCAAACTATAAATATCGCTAGTAGGCCCAACCGGATAGGACATCAGTTGTTCTGGCGACATATATTCTGGTGTGCCAAAGACCTGTCCAATCTCAGTGAGATTGGAACCGGATCCATCTGTCAGCTCATTGTCAGGCTGTAGCAGTTTGACAATACCAAAATCGGCTAGCTTGACAATCTCCTTACCAGTCTCGAATTTAACAAGAATATTGCCTGGTTTGAGATCACGATGCAGTATGTTGCGTTTATGGGCAGTATCAAGAGCATTACAGATAGGCCGTAAGATCTCTAGGCAGTGTATTGCCGGTATTGGTGCCATTCTTTCCATATAGCTACTGAGCGTTTCTCCTTCTACTAGCTCCATAACCATATATAGAAGGCCATCATCGGTTATATTAGACTCATAGACCTTAACGATATTGGGGTGTAGCAATGCACGGCCAACTCGTGCCTCACGTTGAAAGCGTTTTACAAAAGTAGGATCGACAACCAACTCCGGCGAAATTACTTTAATGGCTACACGATTACCCAACTGCAATTGAGTAGCAAGAAAGACCGCGCTCATACCGCCGGCACTCAATTTCTCTACAATACGGTAGCTATGATTTAATTCTTTCCCTATGAGATTGCTAAAGCAATCTCGCTGACTGTTTTCCTGGCTCATTATATACTGGCTCGTTATTGGTAATCCCTACCAAACAATTTATCGTGCAGACCACGATCGGTCCAACTAATAACAGAATTTATCGCCAAGACAGAAATAACTATAAAGCATAAGCGAATCAGATAAGCGGCTCAAGATTTTTATTATCGTCACTTTTCGCTTAATAACAGAGGTCTATTCAGTGTATATTCATTTCAGCTAATCGAGCGACTATTCTAATACGATAATTTTATGAGTAACCTACACGCCAGCGAGTCCTTGCTAGGAACGGTTATTGACGGTAAGTATCGTGTGGAATCCTTGATCGGTAAGGGGGGAATGGGATGGGTGTTTCGTGTCACCAATCTGCAACTCAACAACACCCTGGCACTCAAACTGATAGATCTCACTAAGACAGATAATGCGACAAGTCGTATATATCGCTTTAAACGCGAAGCTGCTCTGCTAGCCAAAATTAATCACCCTAATGTAGTCCTGATTACTGATTACGGTATTGTACCAAAATTACAACTCCCTTACCTGGTAATGGAATATGTAGAAGGTATGACATTGCGCCGTTTGTTGCAAGAACGAGGTACACTGAGCGAAGGAAAAGCCGTCAGGATCGCTAAGCAACTCTGTGCAGGACTACATGAAATTCACCATCATGGCATTATCCATCGCGATCTCAAACCAGAAAACATTATGATCCAGCAACTCAGTGATGGCGAGATCGTGGTACATATACTCGATTTTGGTATTGCTAAGCTGATAAACCCTAGCGAAGAGATGCTCGCTGCTAGTCTAACAGGACAGAAGTTGCCTGGTACAATGCGGTATATCTCCCCTGAGCAATTTTACGGTCTTACTGTGGATGCCCGTACCGACCTCTTTAGCATTAGTGTTACGCTCTACGAGATGCTCACTGGTGAAGTGCCAACCGTAATGGTAGGTCAGTTTCGTTCCCTCTGTGAGATGCGTCCAGGCGCTACCCCACATTTAAGTGAGATTATAAATAAAGGATTGGCCTATTCACCTGATCAACGACCACAAACAGTACTGGAATTGAAAAGGGAGTTGGAGTCGATTGAGGAAGAATACCTACTAGAAACTCTTAAAGAGAAGGCAAAGACAAGTACTAAAGTGGAGACTAAGCCCGAGACTAGTATATACAGGTCAGATAAGCTAGCCCCATCAATACCATCAATTCCGCTATTTCGCCGCCGATATTACCAGATCCTTACTATTATGTTGTTGCTGCTCATCACTGCAACAGTAACTAGCTGGTATTTTTACTCACAATGGTTAGTTAAGCAGGGTCCACAGACTCTCTCTACCATATCGACATCACTATTACCTGAACTTGTCACGATAGAAAGCACAGCTTTTCTTATGGGCAGTGATCAAGACGATAAATTTGCTCAACCACGCCATCAAGTTAATTTAAAATCGTTTCAGGTATCAAAAACACTTATCACTACTGAGCAGTATGCTGATTTCATCAAACAGACAAATTATCGACCACCTTCACATTGGCAAGGCCTGCCAACAATGGAGATGTTAAAACAGCCGGTTACCAACATAAGCTGGCATGACGCGAAAGCCTACTGTGACTGGCTAAGCCAGCAAACCAGACATCAATATAGGCTGCCAACCGAACAGGAATGGGAATATCTAGCTGGTAATAAGAGTATTCAATCAAATGTAAGCGATATATTGACTGGTTATTTTGAATGGACAAGTACAGAACTCTATCTATATCCTGGTTCGCTAATGACACTACCAAACTCTTTTCAACAAGCACGCCTACGCATTCTGCGTGGCAAGACCAATGAAACCGCGCTTGATCCTGTAACTTTCCGTACCTGGCAACTAGCAGACTTCTCCGATGCTAAACTCGGTTTTCGTGTAGTCTGTGAGGAAACTTCCCACTAATTTTTCGCTTTCCATCTAATAGATTGACAATTGCAGATTATCAAGAAGAGGCTATAATGGAAGCCAAATATAAAGTCAGGGTAGCAGGTCTAGCACGAGGGTTCCATCAAAAATGAAAGGCTGGCTCTTTAGCTGGATACTCTTGCTTACGCTCAGCTTTCCTGTCCAGGCTCAGAGTGGTGCTACTACTGGCACTATCTCTGGCTCGGTTAAAGATTCGCAGGGCGCGGTACTAGTGGGGGCAACTGTAACAGCCCAAAATAGTACCACCAACCTCGCGCGTAGCGCGCAGGTAGGTAGTGATGGGCTTTTTCATTTAGTACAATTGCCGCCGGGAAAATACCAGGTCAGCGCACAAGCAGAAGGTTTTGCTACTGTCAGCGAAACAATACGCCTCAATATAGGCACTGTACCGACTATTGAGTTTACCCTTTCGGTACAAAGGGCAAGTGAAGCCATAGAGGTATTGGGCAGTAGTATAATCAATGAAGAGAAGACTGAAAATAGCACCAATATTGACCGTCAGCGTATTGAGAACCTACCCATCAACCGTCGCAATTTCCTAGACTTTTCTCTTACTACAGCACGTGTAACAATCGACCGATTGCCAATACAAGGTGTCTTGGCAACTTCAGGTTTATCGATCAATGGACAGACTGCACGTAGCAATAATGTAACAATCGATGGACTGGACAATAATGATATTGGTTCAGGCTCACAACGTTCAACCTTTAGCCAGGATGCTGTACAAGAATTTCAGGTCGTGACCGATGGTTATTCAGCAGAATTTGGCCGTGCCATTGGAGGAGTAATTAATATCGTAACGCGTAGTGGAGAGAATACCTATCATGGCACACTATTTAGTCTGTTACGTAATGATAAGGTGAGTGCACGCGACCCCTTTGTAACACGCAAACCACCTTATCAACAATACCAGTTTGGTACCACATTAAGCGGACCGCTAAAACAAGACAAAGCTTTTTTCTTTACTGCTTTTGAGCGGTTGACGGTTAAGCAGAACAATATTGTAACAATAAGAGATGAGACCGTAGCAGCCGCACGTCGGCAGGGTTTTAACGTAAGTAATGGAGCGATACCTTTCCCAATCGGGACGACCTCAGTACTAGCAAAAGTAGATTGGCGACTTAGCGCCGCGGATATGCTCTCATTACGTTACAATGGTGGCTTTACTTACAATGGCGCGTTCGAATTTTTTGGCGGGCTTATTGATAAGACCAGTGGTGGCTTTCAGAAATTGGATGATAATTCACTAGCATTTAATAATATTTATATTGCCGCAGACTTGAAGTTGGTAAATGAGACTAGATTACTGATCAGTCGTCGTAACCAGTCTGTACGACCACTCGATAATGGCCCTATGGTAGTGCTACCGGTTTCCGAAGGTGGTGTACTATTTGGACGCAATCCATTACTAGAACAGACTCGCGCAGAGCATATCTATCAGTTTGTCAACAATGTTACATTCTTACAGGGACGGCATCAGTTCAAATTTGGTGTTGATTATTATTATCTTAATGCTCCTGCCAGCAAGACCAGATTGCCTTTCAATTCCAGTGGATTAACCTTCTTTGGTCCAATCAATTTCGCAGCCTTTACCGGTATACCCAATGCACCTGCATTTACAACCTTAGAAGCTTTTGATCCAGCTTCAAGAAGCCAGCAACAACGTGATTTTCTGGTATTACTGACAAGCTTACTACCAAGCACTGTTGCTAACTTTCCCAGTAATACTCCCCTTGCCGATCTTTCTCTTCCGCTTACCTACCTGCAAGGCTTCGGTCCAACCCAACTAATGATAAAAGGAGACTTTCTTTCTCTATTTGGTCAAGATGATATTAGGTTAAGCCCCAAACTACTTATTAAAGCAGGACTGCGATACGACTTGAATCGTGTGCGTTTTATCCCCAAAAATAATGGTAATTTTAGCCCTCGATTGGCACTCTCATACTATCTCAATCGAAACAAGAGTTTGCGCTTGCGTAGCTCTTATGGACTCTTCTTTGATATACCACTGGCAGGACCAGCATTTGTCACAGGGTTATTTAGCAACAATTCATATAATGTCACTACCATTCCTTTTCCATTCTCGATCATAGCCTTTGCACAACCAGGCCACAGTTTCCCAGAAGCCGATCAATTACCTGCCAATGTCAGGTTTCATCCACAATTAAGCCAGACCATTCAGTTTCAACCCAACTTCCGCAATGGTTATGCTCAACAGATCAATATCGGCTTTGACTATTCCATTGATAGTAATACAACCATACTGCTTACCTACAATTTTGTTCGTGGTATCAAGCTGCTAGGCGCGCGCGATATCAATCCAATTGTGCGCCCTATACGTCAAAATCCATTGCAGAGCGCGCTTACTGGCCGTATAGATCCCAAGCGTGGTCTCACCATTGAATTCGAATCGGCATTTGACAGCTACTATCATGGGTTAACTCTATCGATCAACCGCAGACTGACAAACCGATTTGGTTTTCTTGCCAATTACACACTCTCAAAAACAGTTGACAATGTTAGTGACAGTCTGATTACTTTGGGTAATCAACAGAATGATTCATTACGACCAGGACAAGAACGTGGGCTCTCCTTACAAGATACTCGACATCGTCTAACTTTCTCGGGAAGTTGGGAATTAAGTTATAAAGATAATCTGCTCTTACGAAATTTTCTTGTCTCGACAATTGTCAATATAGAGTCAGGACGTCCTTATAATATAGACTCCCGAGTCGATTTGAATATGAATGGTAATCTTGGCGATCGGCCGCTAGGACTGGGACGTAATGTAGGTATTACACCAGGATTTGCCAGTGTTGATCTACGCTTAACACGTACTGCAATGGTACAAGAACGCTATCGTCTAGAGGCTATCTTAGAGATCTTCAATCTTTTCAATCGGCTTAACATCAGTACAATCAACAATGCATTCCCACCAGATAGACAAGGAAACTTTAATCTACCGCCACAACAAGACGGTCGCTTTATTGTGCCACGCGATCGCTATCGAGGTGCCTTCTCACCACGCCAATTACAATTTGGGTTTCGTCTTATGTTTTAATGATCAACCATAAACAGCCATTTAAACTCTTTCTTTTTAGAGTACAAAATTAACAAAGATCCGTTATTATAAAAATGTACCAACAAAATCTCTATCAATGTTAATCAACATCAATTATGCGAATCAAACTGACGCTTGAACCATTACACAGAGATGCAGCTCTTTCGTTCAACTACAATTACTCTTTTTCGTCAATGATATACCAGAAGCTTGCCGAGTCTTCGCCGGACTATGCCAGCTTTCTTCATGAAGATGGTTATACAACAGGAAAGAAAAAGTTTAAGTATTTCACTTTTTCTCGTCCCTGGGTAGCGCGCCAGCAAGTGCGCAATGGCCGTATATACATCTTATCCGGACCGGTCTTTTGGCAGATCACATCACCAGTTGATGATTTTCTTAATAATTTTGTGAATGGCCTGTTTCAACAGCCATTGCTAACATTGGCTGATAGTGAAGTGACCGCACGGTTCAGGCTTATTGAGGTTGAGACGCTCCCTACACCGCAGTTGTCTGACCATACTTCTTTTATTTGTCTATCACCAATTACTGTTGCTGCTAAAGAGGAGGTCAACGGACAACCACGTAAATTGTATGTACGTGCTGATGATACCCGTTTTGGAGAACTGATAAACCGCAATCTACTGGAGAAGTATTGTGCTCTTTATGGCCGTGAACCACAGCAGTCACAACTGGAATTCGCTTTTGATGAAGATTATATTGTGCGCCGTGGTGGTGTAGAGCGTATTTCGAAATTGATCCGGTTCAAAGGTATAGATATCAGGGGCTATTTTGCCCCGTTCACGGTACGCGGGAGCAAAGAATTGATCCGATTGGGTTATGAGTGTGGCTTTGGCAATGCCAATTCACAGGGATTTGGTATGGCTGCCTTTCCTAATATAGGAGCAGAGGAACATTAACCTTTATAAAATCAAAGCTAAGATAAGATTAGTAAAAGCATTTATATAGCTTAGTTAAAATTATGCTAGAAACATTACTTCACATTGGAAAAACATTACGAAATGCAGGTCGGATAAAACACCATCGTTATATCAAACCTGCGCCACTAAAGAACAAGAAGATAAAGATAACTTACCTCTCTCTGCCAGTTCGCAATGATTTCCACTTCGATTTTAATGGTATTAGAGAGATTGAAGATGAAGATTTCATTCGTCACAAGCTTTACTACTTGATGTTTAAGACCTCTGATGCTGATAGTCTGGTCAAATATATTTTTGGCGATATCTATTATGGATTAGATAAAAAAGAGAATGAGAGTGGCAACTATCGAATGAGCAATAATGAGATAAAGAATATTTTTGGCTTAAGTTCATACTACCGTGGTCAGGAAGATGCTAAAGCCTTCCGTGGAACCGTAATTGAAAAATTCCGTGCCTCCTTTGAAAAAGAGCTTGAAACTATCGAAGATATACTTAAAAATAGTTGTCAAAACCAACAAGTCTTTCTACACTTCGACTTCACAGGTAAAAATTGGTATGAATTTGAGACCGAATGGAACGCTATTAATAACAAACTGTTAATGGAATTCTTAGATGAACAGGAGGGGC
>JBFLVQ010000077.1:0-21772 GCA_040758525.1 Acidobacteriota bacterium | reverse complement strand
CAGGAGACAACATCAGCATTGAGGTGACGCTCATCACCCCTATTGCTATGGAGAAAGGGCTTCGTTTTGCCATTCGCGAGGGTGGTCGCACCGTTGGCGCTGGCACTATCGCTGAAATCATCGAGTAGTACAGGTAGGAGTATGTTGAACGAGAAGATCCGTATAAGGTTAAAAGCGTACGATTATCGCGTGCTGGACCAATCAACAGCCGAGATTGTTGATACTGCCAAACGCACAGGGGCAAGAGTTGCGGGGCCTATCCCGCTGCCTACGGTAAAGAACAAATATACAGTATTGCGCTCGCCCCACGTCGACAAAAAGTCACGCGAGCAGTTTGAAATTCGCACCCACAAGCGGCTGATGGACATACTTGATCCAACTCCCCAGACGGTAGATGCCCTTATGAAGCTCGATCTACCGGCTGGTGTAGATGTAGAGATCAAGGCCTTCGGCAGAGAGCATAAATAGGAGCTAAGCATTCGGCTGAGTATTATTGCTCGCTTCAGTCTGCGCGCGTGAGGATAGTTCTGTGCGTGGGTAGCAGGGAATGGCATTCCCATTTGTCTATAGAGGCTGGCAAATAGGCACGGCTGAATGCTAGTTGGAGAGGCTAGGGCTAGAAGATATGGTCAACGGTATCATTGGCAAAAAGATCGGGATGACTCAAGTTTTTGCGCCGGATGGCACAGTCACTCCGGTGACGGTCATCAAAGCCGGTCCCTGCATTGTCGTTCAGCGTAAGACGAAGATGCGCGACGGTTATGAGGCAGTGCAATTGGGCCTTGTCGAGGAGAGGGCGCCACGGCGTGTGACCAAGCCTCTGCTAGGCCATTTCGGCCAGACCGAGAAGGCGAAGGCGCGAGGTAAGACACCAATACGGCCTACACGTATCCTACGCGAATTCCGCTTGGAGTCTGCTGAGGACGGCACCCAAGTAGGTGACAGCGTGTTGGTCGATCAATTTACTGTCAACGATCAAGTGGATGTGGTTGGCACAAGTAAAGGGCGTGGATTTGCTGGCTTTGTCAAACGGCATAAGTTTGGTGGTGGTCGTAGCACACACGGTTCAATGTTTCACCGTGCTCCTGGCTCGATTGGTGCCTCGGCTTTTCCATCACGTGTTATTAAGGGCACACGTATGGCTGGTCATATGGGAATGGAGCGGGAGACGATTAAGAATCTGCGTGTAGTACAGGTCGATCCAGAAAAGCACATACTGCTTATAAAAGGAAGTGTACCTGGGCCCAATGGCGCTTATGTGCTAATTAAAAAAGCGAGAAGTTAATAGCTTAAGCTGGTGGCTTGCCAGCTACGGAGTAGAGCAATGCCTGTTGTAAAGGTCAAAAATCTAGAGAATAAAGAGGTTGGCGAACTCGAATTAAGCGATGCGGTATTTGCTGCCCCGCTTAATAAGGCGCTGATCTATGAAGCGGTAAAATGCTACCTCGCTAATCAGCGCCAGGGCACAGTGGCCACCAAGACACGTGGCGATGTCTCTGGTGCAGGACGCAAGTTGTGGCGACAGAAGGGTACGGGCCGCGCTCGTATTGCTTCACTGCGCTCCCCGCTATGGAAAGGTGGCGGTAATGTACACGGTCCACAACCACGCGATTGGGGCTATGAGATACCAAAGAAGATGCGGCGTGGTGCCTTACGTTCAGCACTCTCTGAGCGCTTACGTGAAGGCGGTCTAGTCGTAGTGGAGAATCTCAGCCTGCCTGATCACAAGACTAAGAATGTTGTGAAGGTAGTAAATGCACTGGGACTAGAAGATCGCACTCTGTTTGTTGACGTGCAAGACAATAATAATCTCACACTCTCGGCGCGCAACTTGCCGGGCGTTAAGCGAGTCTCCAACCAGAATATCAACATCTACGATGTGCTTAAGCATCGGCAGTTAGTCTTTAGCCGTGATGCCATCGTGCAGTTGCAAGAAGCTTTAAGCAAGTAGTGCGAAAAGGAGAGCAAAGATGCGCTCAGTATGGGAAGTCATCAAAGGGCCGGTGATTACCGAGAAGGCGCTCCGGCTCAAGGAAGAGACGCAGGATCGCAAACAGCTACTAGCCTTCTATGTGGCTTGTGATGCCAATAAGATTGAAGTGAAGAAGGCTATCGAGACGATTTTCAAAGTGAAGGTCGATGCAGTGCGACTTGCCAACTATCAGGGCAAGATGAAGCGGCGAGGTCGCTTCGAGGGCCGGCAAGTGAGTTTTCGTAAGGCTTACGTTACTCTCAAGGCAGGCGAGAAGCAGATCGAGTACGGCGATATCGTCTAGTCGCTGCCGCCAGCACACGATTCGCGTCCCGATAACTCTGATATTAGCGAGAAGAGACTATGGGTATAAAGAAACTTAAACCAACGTCGTCAGCGCGACGCTATCAAACATATCTGACAAACGAGGAGCTCGCAGATGTAAGACCATTGAAAGGTCTTACGGTAAGTAAACGCCGTACCTCGGGGCGTAATAATATTGGCCATATTACTGTACGCCATCGTGGTGGCGGTCATAAACGGCTCTTCCGTGTTATTGACTTTAAGCGTAACAAAACCGGCATTCCTGCCAAGGTTGCAACCATTGAATATGATCCAAACCGTTCTGCGCGTATTGCACTACTCAATTATGTGGATGGTGAGAAACGCTACATACTCGCACCTGTAGGACTACAGGTTGGTCAAACGGTAGTCTCTGGTCCCGATGCTGATATTATTGCTGGTAATGCGTTGCCGCTACGTAATATCCCACTTGGTACAGAGGTTCATAATATTGAGCTGCGTCCTGGCAAAGGTGGTCAGATGGCCCGTAGCGCCGGATCGCGTGCACAGTTGATTGCAAAAGAGGGAGAATGGGCACAGTTGCGCTTGCCTAGCGGTGAGATACGTCGTGTCAAGATCGATTGTATGGCCACAGTAGGGCAAGTTGGCAATATAGAGCATGAGAATGTCTCGATTGGTAAAGCGGGCCGCTCCCGTTGGCTTGGCACTCGACCTACTGTGCGTGGTGTGGCAATGAATCCAGTAGATCATCCACACGGTGGTGGTGAGGGTAAGACCAGTGGCGGACGTAATCCTGTTACCCCTTGGGGGCAGCCTACCCGTGGCTACAAGACACGCAATAACAAGCGCACCGACAAATTTATCGTCAAGCGTAGAAAGTAATCTGGGAGTAAATCATGGCACGTTCAATTAAGAAGGGACCATTTATAGACAGACACTTACTAAGAGTAGTGGATCGTATGAATGCGGCGAATGAGAAGAAAGTGCATAAGACCTGGTCGCGTCGCTCCACGATCGTGCCGGAAATGATTGGCCATACACTGGCTGTACACAATGGCAAAAAGTTCATTCCGGTCTACATTACTGAAAACATGGTTGGCCATAAGCTAGGCGAGTTCTCCCCTACACGTAATTTCAAAGGCCACTCAGGTGATAAAGCCGAGAAGGCGGTTGCGCCTGTTAAGAGTGTCAAGAAATAACTGGCGCGGCAGCGCATTAACTGGAGTCGTTAACAATGGAAGCCTACGCAGTTGGAAAATATATTAAGGGATCAGCACAGAAAGCCCGTTTGGTTATTGATACCATACGTGGTCGTAACGTCAATGATGCGCTTGCGATCCTGCGCTTCACCAATAAGCGTGCCGCTAAGCCGATCGAGAAGGTGCTACGTTCGGCGATTGCCAATGCCACCCAACAGGCTGACAAAGAGAATATCTCGGTCGATGTTGACCGGCTTATTGTCAATCGTTGTCATGTAGATATTGGCGTGACTAAGTGGCGGCGGCGTGTACGCCCTGCGCCAATGGGGCGAGCCTATCGAGAGCGACGCCATTATTGCCATATCACTGTGCATGTCGCTAGCGAAAAGGCTAAGGAAAAGCCAGTAGAGCAAGTTAAAGAGACCAACAAGGAGACTAAGTAAGAGCGGAGGAATACTGTGGGTCAAAAAGTACACCCCTATGGATTCAGATTAGGCGTCAATCGTACCTGGCATTCAATCTGGTATGCAAAAAAGGATTTTGGCAAGCTGTTGCTTGAAGACCTAGAGCTTAAGCGTGATCTCAAAGCGCGTTTTGCTGGCGCAGGTGTTTCACACATTGATATTGAGCGTGCTGCCAACAAATTGAAGATCATCATCCATACCTCACGTCCAGGTATTATCATTGGCCGTAAGGGTGCTGAGATAGACAAGCTCAAGCAGGAGATCCAACTGCGCACCCGCCGAGAAGTGATCGTCAATATACAAGAGATCAATAAGCCAGAGCTAAATGCCCAATTGCAGGCTGAGCAGATTGCCGCACAGCTTGAGAAGCGTGTTGCTTTCCGGCGTGCGATGCGTAAGACCGTTGATAGTGCCAAGCGTTTTGGTGCCCAGGGTATTAAAGTACGAGTATCGGGACGATTGGGCGGTGCTGAGATTGCGCGCTCTGAATGGTATTTAGATGGACAGTTACCATTGCATACACTACGTGCTGATATCGACTATGGGTTTGCACAGGCTTATACGACCTTTGGTGTGATTGGTGTAAAGGTCTGGATCTATCGTGGTGAGATTCTTGACATACGCAAGCCAGGTGGCGAGCATGAGCGCGCTACGGGGCGTGGTCGCCAGTAATTTTTCCCGTTGGAGCTGAGAAATGGCTGAATACAAGATTCCCAAGAAAGTAAAGTACCGTAAACAACAGCGTGGCCGTATGTCGGGTAAAGCAATACGCGGCGCCACGGTCGCGTTTGGTGAATACGGCCTCAAGGCGCTTGAGCCAGCCTGGATCACAGGCAAGCAGATCGAAGCTGCCCGTGTTGCTATTACGCGTTCTGTCAAGCGTGGTGGCAAGCTCTGGATACGGATCTTTCCAGATAAACCTATTACCAAGAAACCGGCTGAGACCCGTATGGGTAAGGGTAAAGGTGCACCGGAAGGATGGGTAGCAGTTATTAAACCTGGTCGTGTGCTCTTTGAGATGGAAGGCGTTGAGGAAGCAGTAGCACGCGAGGCAATGCAGTTAGCTGCTAGCAAACTGCCGATCAGAACCAGGTTCGTTACACGCGCCGACCAAGAAGGGGGTGTGTTATGAAGTTGGAAGAGATTCGTCAGATGTCGCTTGAGGATCTTAAAGCGCGTGAAGGTGAGTTGACCGAGCAGATCTTTCGTAGCCGCTTCAAAAGGAGTCTGGGTGAGGTCGATGCTACCAAGCAGGTACGTGCCAATAAAAAAGAGCTTGCCCGTGTAAAGACTATTTTACGCGAGCATGAGCTGAACATTAACCGTTAGCTTTAGCATTCAGACAGAGAAGTGAATTATGTCAGAAGAGATTAAACAGGTGCCAACATCCCCCACACCGGCAGCGACTGCGGCCAAGAGTAAGACAGGCCGACGTGCCGAGAAAGTAGGGATCGTAGTAAGCAATAAGATGACCAAGACGGTGGTAGTAAGAGTAGACCGCCTGGTGCGCCACCAGAAGTATCAGCGCTATATTCGCCGCCGCACCAAATTCATGGCGCATAGCGAAATGGCTTGCAATATTGGTGACAAAGTGAAGATTGTCGAGACTCGTCCGCTCTCCGCGCATAAGCGCTGGCGGGTAGTCGAGATCTTGCAGAAAGCAGAATTATAGGCGAGGGCACGGCGAGCAAATTCGAGTTAGAGTAATTACGCGCTGTGGGGAGAGTATAGAACTATGATTCAGATGAGGACAATTTTGGATGTGGCCGATAACTCTGGGGCAAAGAAGATCGCCATGATCCTTCCCTTAGGAGGCAGCACAGGACCGCGCGCATCGCTTGGTGATGTCATTACGGCATCTGTGAAGGAGGCGAGCCCAGACGGTACAGTGAAGAAAGGCCAAGTAGTCAAGGCTGTTATTGTGCGTACACGTAAAGAGGTGCGCCGCCGTGATGGCACCTATATACGCTTTGACCAGAATGCTGCAGTGCTTATTAAGCCGGATGGCGAGCCTATTGGCACACGCGTCTTTGGGCCGGTAGCGCGTGAACTGCGCGAGAAGAAATTTATGAAGATTGTCTCGCTCGCGCCGGAGGTGATATAGGGATTATGGGACTAAAAGCGCTTAAGGAGAGTAGAAGAGTCAATGCTTCTGTTGAACACGTCAAGAAGAATGATCGTGTAAAGGTACTAACAGGCCGTAATAGAGGCAAAGTAAGCCGTGTGTTGGAAGTAAAGGCAGGCGAGGGTAAGGTGCTTGTTGAGGGTGTGGCAATGGTCAAACACCATCAGAAGCCAAACCAACCGCGTGGAGTACAGGGCGGCATTATCGATAAAGAGTCTTATATTAATGCTTCCAATGTCATGGTAGTCTGCCCAAGTTGTGGTAAACCTACACGGGTTGCTCATCAGGAACTACAAGATGGCCGTCATGCACGTGCTTGTAAAAAGTGCGGCGCGACGATCGATAGACGCTAAGCCGGCTGGGGGCGGCTTTGCTGCGTATACCCCTTGCATAAACAAAGAACTCGGGTGAAAATAGCAACTTTGCTCACACACCAAAAATTTTTAGGTTCAGAAGAATTATGACACCGAGATTGAAGCACAGATACAAAGAACAGATCGCGCCGACACTTATTAAAGAGTTCGGCTATACCAACCCAATGGCGGTACCTAGATTAGATAAGATCGTGCTCAACATGGGATTGGGGCGTGATTACATCTCTACCAACAATGCTAAGGTATTTGATCTAGCCGCCGACGAACTGGCCGCCATTAGCGGACAGAAGGCTGTTATTACACGCGCCAAAAAGTCTATTGCTGCCTTTAAGCTACGTCAGAACATGACCATTGGCGCAATGGTGACACTACGCGGCGATCGTATGTTCGAATTTCTTGATCGACTTATTAATATTGCGCTACCACGTGTACGTGACTTTCGTGGTGTCTCGCCAAAATCGTTTGATGGGCGTGGCAATTATACGCTTGGTCTACGTGATCAATTGATCTTTCCTGAGATCGATTTTGCTAAGGTAGACAAAGCCCGCGGTATGAATGTATCGATCGTAACTACGGCCCGTACAGATGAAGAGGCGCGTGCCCTCTTGCGTCATTTAGGGATGCCATTCCGGGTCAGTTAATCTGTTGTTGTGGACGCCGTTGAGAGGCGTCCTGAATGGAGCTTATGGCAAAGAAATCTTTGATTGTAAAATCGAACAGCAAGCCGAAATTTCGTGTCCGGACCTACAATCGATGCAAGCGTTGCGGACGGCCACGCGGTTATCTACGTAAGTTTGAATTGTGCCGCATCTGCTTCCGTAATTTGGCGCTCGAGGGTCATATTCCTGGTGTGACCAAATCAAGCTGGTAGAGACGCAAGGGCGTCTGGGCGATGATTTTAACCATATAAGCAAGACTTAGCTTATATATTATGAAGAGAGTATTATGACCGATCCAATTGCCGATATGTTGACGCGTGTGCGCAATGCATTGGGGGCGCGCCATTCAAAAGTTGATGTGCCAGCCTCGCGCTTAAAAATCGAGGTCGCGCGCATTCTCAAAGAGGAAGGCTACATTAACAACTACAAGGTAAGTGGGGAGGGCGCCCGCAAGGCGATCCGCATCTATTTACGCTATGGCCCCAAGGGCGAGATGGTGATTAATCATCTACAGCGTATCTCCAAGCCTGGCTGCCGTCGCTATGTAGGAAGCCAAGATATTCCCAACATATTGGGGGGACTGGGCATTAATATTGTCAGTACTTCACGTGGTGTGATGACAGGCAAGCAAGCGCGACGTCTCAATTTGGGTGGCGAAGTGCTCTGTAGTATTTACTAATCTCATTAGTGCCGTCTGGTGGCGGCCCAGGAAAACATCAAGAGGTATTTTTTATGTCCAGAGTTGGCAAAAAACCGATTGACGTGCCTAGTGGTGTAAAAGTTGATATCAGCCCAAAAGAGATTCAAGTGACGGGCCCCAAAGGTACGCTCAAAACCCCTGTGCCACAAGGTATCCAATTTAAGTTAGATGGTAATCGCTTACAGGCTGAACGTCACAGTGATGAGCATACAGCTCTGCATGGGCTGGCGCGTGCGCTGGTCGCTAATTCCATCGTAGGTGTCACGCAAGGCTTCACCAAGCAGTTGGATATCATAGGGGTAGGTTACCGTGTAGAGGTAGATCGCACTAAGGTAGCTGATGCTAAGAAGCCTATTCGCCGTTATGCCAAAGGTGCAGGTAAGCGTACACTTATTTTCGATCTAGGCTATTCACATATGATTGAGTTTCCTGTCCCAGATGGTATCGACTTCAAAGTCGATAAGATTGCTGGCAAGACTATTCCACAATATCAGTCTACGCTTACGCTGTCTGGGATAGATCGACAGGAACTGGGGCAGGTTGCCGCCAATATACATAATCTTCGCAAGCCAGATGCCTACAAGGGTAAAGGTGTCCGCTATGCGAATAAGGTGCTTAAGCTCAAGCCTGGTAAGACTGGCAAGTAATAACACAGGGGCACTTATTTTAGGAGTAGGCAAATGATTAGAGTGAGATCAAGAGCGCAAGTGAGGCAAGCGGTGCATGAGCGTATACGCAAGAAAGTGCATGGCACGCCAGAGCGGCCCAGACTATGTGTTTATCGCAGCCTTAACCACATCTATGTGCAAGTTGTAGATGATTCACAGGGTCGCACTTTATGTGCAGCTTCTACTGTGGAAAAAGAGCTACGCAGCAAATCTGGTGGCAATATTGAAGCTGCTAAGAGCATCGGTCGGCTAATTGCGGAGCGTGCGCGTGCACATGGGATCGAGACAGTTGTCTTTGATCGAGGTGGTTATCTTTATCATGGACGTATACGATCGCTTGCCGAAGCGGCACGTGAAGCCGGTTTGAAGTTTTAGTAGGAGAGGATGATGGAACGTATTTCAGCAACAGATCTGGAATTAAAAGATTTCGTCGTTTCAATCAACCGTGTCACCAAGGTTGTGAAAGGCGGCAAGAATCTCAGCTTCAGTGCATTAGTGGTAGTAGGCGATGAGCATGGTGTGGTTGGTTTTGGTTCTGGTAAAGCCAAAGAGGTGCCGAGCGCAATCCGCAAAGGCTTAGAAGCAGCCAAAAAGAACCTTGTACGTGTGCCGCTGCATGGCAACACACTTACCCATCCGATAATAGGTAATTTTGGTGCTGGCAGTGTATTACTCAAGCCGGCGCCAGAAGGCACAGGCGTAATTGCAGGTAGTGCGGTACGCGCAGTAATGCAGTCGGTAGGTGTACGTGATGTTGTCACCAAAGTACTAGGCTCAAACAACCCCCACAATATTGTCCGTGCCGTCTTTGATGGTCTACGCCGGCTTAAGAGTCCGGAAGAGGTAGCGCGACTGCGTGGCAAGCGTGTTGAGGAGCTGTAAGGAGAGTAGAATATGGCGGAAGGTAAGAAGATTAAAGTGCAGTGGTATCGCAGCACAATCTGTACACCTAAGACGCATAAAGCGATGGTGAGAGCACTAGGGTTTCGTAAGCTTAATCAGACACTAGAGCGTCCTGATAATGCAGCTACCCGTGGTGTAGTGGCAAAGGTTCCCCATCTGCTTAGGATTGTTGAAGAATAGCGAGTAGAGCGAAAGCAAGGGAGTGAGATATGGCGATAGGGCTACATAATATAAATTCCCCGAAAGGTGCCAACAAGGCGAAGAAGCGCGTTGGACGTGGCCCTGGCTCAGGTCATGGCAAAACATCTGCACGTGGCTATAAAGGTCAGAAATCACGTTCTGGTTACTCACATATGCGTGGCTTTGAAGGCGGCCAGATGCCTCTGCATCGCCGCTTGCCAAAACGCGGATTTACTAATATCTTTAAGAAAGAGTGGAGTGAGGTTAACCTAGAGACATTAGAGAAAATTTTCCAGGCTGGTGATGTCATTACCCCTGAGACTCTGGTTGAACGTGGTATTATCCGCAAGCTAGCGAAAGATGGGGTAGTTATTCTCGGTCATGGTCAACTTACCAAGGCGCTCCAGGTAACGGCGCATCGATTTACTAATAGTGCTAAAGAGAAGATCGCTGCTGCAGGTGGCAGCGTGCAACTCTGCGAGCCCCCAACAAAGTCTCCTGTACAACCGCAGTAGTAGGAGTAGCCTATTTCCTGCGTCGCTCACTCGATCGTTACACGATGTTTGCATCGGCAGTTTAGGTTTGGAGTTTTTACCGAAATATGCTCGAACAATTTTTTAATAGTATTCGCAACATCTTCTCGATTCCAGATCTGCGTAAGCGTGTCCTCTTTATGTTAGGGATGCTAGTGGTCTACCGTATTGGCAGCCATATACGCACACCCGGCATAGACCCAGACCGTTTGGCACAGGTATGGAGTCAGATCGCTGGCTCGCTGGTAGGCGTACTGGATCTCTTTACTGGTGGTAACTTCCGCATTGTCTCGATCTTTGCATTGGGAATCACGCCTTACATCACCTCCTCGATTATCTTGCAACTACTCACAGTGGTCTTTCCGGCTTTAAAAAAGATTCAAGAGGAAGGTGAGCTAGGACGTCGCAAGATCACTCAATATACCCGTTATGGCACAATTGTGCTTTCTGCTGTACAGTCAGCATTCATAGCAATGTGGCTACAGAGCCAGCCAGGGTTAGTGATTGGCAGTGGCGGCGTTGCATTTGTGTTAATGACAATGCTTACATTGACCACAGGTACAGCTTTTATTATGTGGTTGGGTGAGCAGATTACTGAGCGCGGTATTGGCAATGGTATCAGTCTGCTTATCTTTGCTGGTATTGTGTTAGGCCTACCTAATGCTTGTCGTCAGATCTATGAGCGTGTCAAGGATATGGATCCTGCATCAACGCTAGGAGTACTATTACTCTTGGTTGGTATGCTTGCCATTACTGCGGCGATTGTATTTGTTGAGCGAGGACAGCGTAAGATCTCTATTAACTATGCCAAGCGTATGATTGGCCGTAAGATGATGGGTGGACAATCGACCCATATGCCGCTACGTGTGAATATGGGCGGGGTAATTCCGGTGATCTTTGCTTCTTCAATCTTAACCTTCCCACAGACGATCGCCCAGTTTATCCAGTATGAGCCGCTACAGCGATTATTGAACGATTTTGGCAGTGGTCATCCACTCTATATGCTGCTCTTTACTGCGGGAGTAATGTTCTTCACCTTCTTCTATGTTTCGATCATATTCAACACGGATGAAGTGGCAGAGAATCTGCGTAAACATGGAGGCTTTATTCCAGGGATACGTCCTGGTAAACGTACTGCTGACTATTTGAATACGATTCTTACCCGCCTCACTGTGGTAGGTGCAATCTATCTAGCAATTGTAGCGCTTATCCCACAGATCCTTTTAAGTGGAATTATGGTAAACAAGATTCCTGGGATTGGGGAGTGGCTCTACTCAGTGTTTACTTCTAACCCAGCGACTGGCTGGATTGTTAGTGGGTTTGGTTTCCAGTTCTATTTTGGCGGCACTTCGCTACTGATTGTGATTGGCGTAGCAATGGATACTGTCAATCAGATCGAGTCACAGTTGATTATGCGCCACTATGAAGGCTTCTTGAAGAAGGGTCGTATACGTGGGCGACGCAACTAGTTGTTTGATAGAGGAGGCGCGAAGTGGCGGAGGGGAAGATCATTGTGATGTTGGGTGCGCCAGGAGCAGGTAAAGGTACACAGGCGCGTATGTTGATGGATAAGTTTGGCTGGCCACAGATCTCTACAGGGGACATTCTACGTAGTATGGCCAAACGTGATAATCCGCTTGGGCAGCAGATTAGAGAGGTACAAGCAGCGGGCAAATTGGTGAGTGACGAAATTCTTGCTGATGTGGTACGTACACGCACAGCCGAAGCTGATTGTAAGCAGGGTTATATTCTTGATGGTTATCCACGTACGCTTGCGCAGGCAGAGCAACTAGAAAAATTAGCTAAGGAGCAAGCTCGTAATATAGTAGTGATCAATGTCGATGTTGATCATGAAATCCTAATGCAGCGATTGACAGGGCGGCGCACCTGTTCTGGTTGTGGAGAGATCTACAATGTCTATTTGAAGCCAACTAAACAGGTAGATATCTGTGATGTGTGTGGTAAGCCGCTAACACAACGGGCTGATGACCAGCCAGAGGCGATTAGGAAACGACTAGATGAGTATCATCAGAAAACAGCGCCGCTCATCGACTATTATGAAAAGAGCAAGCGGCTTATTTCGGTGAATGGCGCACAGGAGCCAGAGCAGGTCTTTAGAGAAATCTGCCGGATCGTGGGCGCGTGAAAGCTTCGCTGTGGCTTCTTGCTACAGCGTTTAGCAGGGCGAGCGGTCGCGATGATAATTACCAAATCACGCGCTGAGATTGAGAGGATGTACCGTGCTGGCCAGTTGGTTGGTCAGCTTTTGCAGGAGCTATGTGCATTAGTCAAGCCAGGTGTTACTACTCTTGAGCTTGATAACTATGCAGAGCGACGTATACGGTCAGTAGGCGCTATCCCCACTTTCAAAGGTTACCGAGGATATCCATTCTCTATCTGTACCTCGGTAAATGATCAAGTTGTGCATGGCTTCCCATCAAGGCGCCAACTACATGAAGGGGATATTATCAGTATAGATTGTGGCGCTACACTGGATGGCTATGTCGGCGACTCTGCTGTCACCGTACCGGTAGGTGAAATCTCAGAAGAGGCGCAAAGACTTATTAAAGTCACGGAGATGGCTCTCTACCAAGCTATTGATCAGATGCGAGTGGGCAATCGGCTCTATGATGTCTCCCATGCGGTGCAATCCTATGTTGAACCGCTAGGCTACTCGGTGGTGCGTGATTTCTGTGGCCATGGTATTGGCACAGCGATGCATGAAGAGCCGCAAGTCCCCAATTATGGTCGTGCCGGTACTGGGCCGCGGCTACGTGAAGGTTGGGTACTGGCTATCGAGCCAATGGTTAATATAGGCACACATAAGGTTAGGATAGAGGCCGATAACTGGACTGTAACAACTGTTGATGGCAAACTCTCTGCCCATTTTGAGCACACAGTAGCGATCACACAGAACGGTCCGCGGATCTTAACCAAGTTGCCTGATTGAACTAGCCGGGTAACTTGCTTTGCAATAAATAAAAACATGGTAGAATACGAGGTTTGGCGACTCTGCCAAATTCATACTAGGATAAGTAGACAGACAATTACTGAGTGAAAGGTTTATGCCGAAGGAAGATGCCATCGAAGTAGTCGCGTCGGTGATTGAAACGCTGCCGAATGCGATGTTTCGTGTCGAATTGGAGAACAAGCATCAAGTGCTTGCCCACATTTCTGGGAAGATGCGTAAGAATTTTATTAAGATTCTGCCTGGTGACAAGGTTATCGTCGAGCTTTCCCCTTATGACTTGACGCGTGGGCGCATTGTCTATCGGTATAAATAGGGCAGTTTCAGTCTGGTACGATAGGCAGGTAAATTATGAAGGTCAGAGCTTCAGTAAAAAAGATGTGTGATAAGTGCAAGATCATCCACCGCCGTGGGGTAGTAAGGGTGATCTGTGTAAACCCGAAACATAAGCAGCGCCAGGGCTAAGGGCATAGGCGCGCCCGCCACTGGCGGCATTGGAGGAGATATGGCACGTATTGCCGGCGTGGATCTGCCGGACAACAAGAGAGCAGAGATTGGTCTCACTTATATATATGGGATCGGTCGTTCGCGTGCAGTGCGTATTCTTGCGGAGGCCGCCAATAGCCTAAACCGCAAGCCGGAGGAGTTGGCAGCGAAAAAGATTCGCGAGCTGAGCGAAGAAGAGTTGGCAAGAATTCGTACGATCATTGAACGCGAAGGTGATGTTGAAGGCGATCTACGCAAGCGAGTACAACTCGATATTAAGCGTCTGATTGAGATTGGCTGCTACCGTGGGTTGCGCCATCGTCGTGGATTGCCGGTGCGCGGGCAGCGTACCCATACTAATGCACGTACTCGTAAGGGGCCACGACGTGCCACCATTGCTAAGAAGAAGGCGCCTGGCAAGAAGTAAAAGCGCTATACCAATTTTGCAACTTTGTAGTGAGATAACATGGCAAAGAAGACAACGCCAACTGGCAAGAAGAAGACATTTAAGAAGAAAGAGAAGAAGATCGTACCGCAAGGGATCGTGCATATCCAGGCCTCTTTCAACAATACTCTGGTTAGCATTACCGATTTAGAAGGCAATCTTGTGAGCGCCTGTTCGGCAGGCGCACTAGGATTTAATGGCTCACGTAAGGGGACGCCTTTTGCTGCCCAACAGGCAGCCACCAAGGCCGCCTCAATGGCGAAAGAGTCAGGGATGCAGTCTTGTGAGGTGCGTGTAAAGGGGCCTGGTTCGGGGCGCGAGTCAGCAATCCGAGCGATTCAATCAGCAGGTATTGAGGTCAGAGTGATTAAGGATGTCACTCCGATTCCACATAATGGTTGCCGCCCGCCCAAGCGGCGTAGGGTTTAATCCTTTTATTAAATTAGGAGGACTGTTTTGGCTAGATACCGAGATGCGGTGTGCCGCTTGTGTCGCCGCGAAGGACTCAAGCTTTACTTAAAAGGGGAGCGCTGCTATAAGCCGGCTTGTGCAATCGAGAAACGGGGCACACAGCCGCCTGGCGAACATGGCCGCGATGCGCGTCGTGGTAAGCTAGTTGGCTATGGTGAGCAGTTGCGTGAGAAACAGAAGGTTAAGCGTATTTATGGCATGCTCGAGGGCCAGTTCCGTAGCTATTTTGAGAGAGCGATCCGGCAGAAGGGTGTAACTGGCGAGAATTTGCTAGTTATGCTTGAGCGACGTCTTGACAATGTAGTCTATCGGCTTGGTTATGCAACCTCGCATGCACAAGCACGCCAGCTCGTTGCGCATGGCCATATTACTGTAAATGGGCGGAAGGTGAATATACCTTCTTTCCAGGTTAAGGTTGGAGATCAGGTCGCGGTTAAAGAGAAGAGCTTACAGAATCCGCTGGTACAGTCGGCTTTTCAGACGGCAGGTGGTCGTGACCGCCGTCCGGGTTGGCTTGAGATCACTGATCCTGCGCGTATGATCGGCCGTGTGGTATCAATGCCACGGCGCGATGATATTGATCGAGATATTAAGGAACAGCTGATCGTTGAGCTCTATTCGAAGTAAGCTGATTTTAATAGTTGATAAAGTCGATAGCCGCCCGAACTTTTCTGAGTAGGGGCTATCACTGAGAGAGGGCGATGGATCAACAGATACTGACCTGGACTGGATTTCAGAAGCCAAAGCGGCTCGTCTGTGACCTTGAAAGCCTTACTGATAAGTATGGCCGCTTTTATGCACAGCCTTTTGAGCGTGGCTTTGGCACAACGATAGGCAACTGCTTGCGGCGGTCTTTGCTCTCCTCTATTGAAGGTGCCGCAATTACCGCAGTGCGAATTGAAGGGGTACTACACGAATTTGCTGCCATTGCGGGTGTCTCTGAAGACGCTACCGATATAATCCTCAACCTTAAGCGTATTCCGTTTAGACTAACTGGTGATGAAGCAAAGACGCTCAAGGTTTCGATGACTGGTCCTGGCCAGTTAACTTCAGGAGATATTGAGGCAGACGAAGATGTAGATATTCTTGATCCAAACTTACACATTGCTACGCTGGCAGAAGGAAGTAGCATTTCGATCGAGATACGTGTTAAGCGAGGGCGAGGCTACGTTTCTGCCGATCGTAATTTTGATGAAGATCTGCCGACCGGTTTTATTCCTATCGATTCAGCACACTCGCCTGTCCGTAAGGTGAGCTATCATGTTGAAGCTGCACGTCTTGGTCAGGACACTGACTATGATAAGCTGACTATTGAGGTTTGGACCAACGGCAGTTTGCGTCCTGAGACGGTGATAGGGTTAGGGGCAAAGTTGATCAAAGAGCATATGTCAATCTTTATCAACTTCGAAGAGGGGCCTGAAGTACAAGAACCGGAGCCAGAGATCAAGCCCTCGCCGTTTAATGAGAACCTAGACCGTTCTGTGGAGGAGTTAGAACTTTCTGTGCGCTCCTACAACTGCCTCAAGAACGCGGATATACGTACAATCCGAGAGTTGGTGCAGAAGACTGAGGCCGAGATGCTCAAGACTAAGAACTTCGGTCGCAAATCGCTCAACGAGATCAAGGAGATCCTGGGCGCGATGGGGCTGCACTTAGGGATGCGGTTTGATGAGAACGGCAATCCCATCAAAGAAGAATAATAATCGTTGTGCAGAGACTGAGGAGATAGAAATGCGACATAAAGTTGCTCACAGAAAATTACGCCGAGCTACACCACATCGTCTGGCGTTACTAAGAAATCTTGCCACTTCGCTAATTTTGCATGAGCGAGTGGTTACTACTGTGCCAAAAGCCAAGGAGTTGCGTCCTTTTGTTGAACGCGCCATCACACTTGGTAAGACTGGTACATTGCATGCGCGCCGGCTAGCAACCCGCTATTTCTTTGCTGGTAACACAGGCCGTATGCGTCAACCGTTACGTGGACAGAAGCCACCTGCTCCACAAGCAGGAGTAAAAGCAATTGGCAGACTCTTTGACGAGATTGCTAAGCGTTTTGAAACCACTCCGGGTGGATATACACGAATCGTTAAGCTTGGCCATAGACGGGGCGATGGTGCAGAGTTGGCAATCATAGAGTTGGTTGATCATAAACCTGAGCCGCTTGCTAGCGAGACAAAAGCAAAGAAGGAGAAATAGCACAAGCTTGGGCTTTTTGGCGCTAGCCTAGTTTTGAGCCTGTCAAAAGAAGCCCGTCTGCAGGCGTATGGACGCCTACGCAGGCGGGCTTCTAGTACAAATGGGCGCTAGGTCATCCTTAAACCGGCAACTGCAAGCTGAGAAGGAGTAGGTTGTGAATCTGAAAGAGATCAAGGAACTGATCGAGCTAGTTGCAGATAAAAGGTTAGCGGAATTTGAGATTGAGAAGGGCGGAGTTAAGCTGAAGATACGTCAGATGGATGGTGTCTTACCAGTGCCATTGCCAGCACCAATTGCTATTGCTACACCACCGCCATTGCCTACAGTGGCGCCGACGCCACCCACTGCTAGTGAATCTGCTGCTCAGCCACCGCCAGCAAAGAGTGAGAAGCAGCTACACATTATCAAAGCGCCTATAGTTGGTACTTTTTATCGTGCTCCTAGCCCGACTGCAGAAGTATTTGTCAAGATTGGCAGTCAGGTAGAATCAGGCACAGTGCTCTGTATAATTGAAGCAATGAAATTGATGAATGAGATTGAATCAGATGTAGCTGGCGAAGTGGCAGAGATTTACGTAGATAACAGTCGTCCTGTCGAATATGGACAACCGCTTTTCGGGATTAGATTAGACTAACACCTTTAATTTAATTTCATGTTCAAAAAGATTCTTATTGCTAATCGTGGTGAAATTGCCTGTCGAATTATCTGGGCCTGTCGTGAACTAGGTATTAAAACAGTTGCGATCTATTCAGAGGCCGATAGTGACTCTCTGCATGTACGATTTGCTGATGATGCGATCTGTATAGGACCGCCTTCCAGTGGCCAAAGTTATCTCAGTATCCCTGCAGTAATTAGTGCAGCAGAAGTAAAGAATGTTGATGCAATTCATCCAGGGTATGGCTTTTTGGCCGAGAATGCCCATTTTGCGGAAGTATGCCAGGCATGTAATCTTAAGTTTATTGGCCCAACTCCCGAAGCAATTCGATTAATGGGTGATAAAGCCAGCGCCAAAAAAGCAATGCGTGAGGCTGGTCTACCACTATTACCAGGTAGTGATGGTGTCGTAGAGAATGAAGATGAGGCGATACGGATCGCCAATGATATTGGTTATCCAGTAATTATTAAAGCCACCGCAGGCGGGGGAGGACGTGGTATGCGTATTGTACGTAACCCTTCCGACCTCTTGGTCGCCTTTCAGACTGCACAACATGAGGCTGGGGCGGCTTTTAATGACACTAGTGTCTATATCGAGAAATATTTGGAAAATCCTCGCCATATTGAATTTCAGGTACTGGCTGACACACATGGCAATGTTGTGCATTTAGGTGAACGCGAATGTTCTATACAACGTCGTCACCAGAAGTTGATTGAAGAGTCACCCTCGCCACTACTTACTCCAGAGCTACGAGAGCGCATTGGCATGCTGATTGTTAATGCTTGCCAGTTGATCGGTTATGTTAGTGCTGGTACAGTCGAGTGTCTCTTTGACAATGATCGCAATTTCTATTTTATGGAGATGAACACCCGTATACAGGTTGAACATCCTGTCACAGAGATGGTTACCAACACAGATCTGGTGCAGGCACAAATTCTTATTGCTGCTGGTGAGCGACTTCCCTTTACACAACAAGATATCCGTTTTACCGGTCATGCCATTGAATGCCGCATTAATGCAGAGCATCCAGAAAAATTTACTCCTAGCCCAGGGCTGATCACAGCATTCAATCTACCTGGCGGTCCTGGAGTGCGAGTCGATACGGCCGTCTATCCAGGTTATCTTGTACCACCTTACTATGACTCTCTGATTGCCAAGCTGATTGTACATGCACGTACGCGTCCTATGGCAATTGCACGTATGCGGCGTGCGCTTGAGGTAATGATTGTAGAAGGGATCAAGACCACCATTCCACTCTATCAGCGAATTCTCGATCAAAGAGATTTTATCGAAGGTCGGCTCTCAACACATTTCTTAGAACATTTTTTTAGTAATAAACAGTCTAAAGGCGCATAAGGATTGCCTAGGAACGGCAGTTATTGTAATAGCGTACAATGCTGCTAGGAGGGAATATTTATGCTCTTAGAGATCACCAAACTCTACTTTATCATGGGACTGCTTTATATAGGACTGGGCCTGCCCCTCTACTTTAAGAAGATCAAGCCAAACCGCTGGTACGGCTTCCGTACTCGCAAAACTCTATCCGATCCTGAAATCTGGTATGCTGCTAACAAAATTAGTGGTCTTGATATAACAATTGCCGGAGTGGTAACCTCAATTGCAGCAATCAAACTCTACTTTCTTGGGATAATATTTCCTGTCTTACCGATTGCTGGACTTAATTTCTTGGTCTTTATTCTTGCTACGCTAGCGGCAGTAGTGCATAGCTTTTGGGCATTGAGTAGAATCAAGAACAATGTTGAGAATTTCTGATTGTAACTAGTGTGGTGCCGGCTAAAACCTGGCACCATTTGCTCGGTATTGTTCGGCCATCTCTTGCCACTATTTGAGTCGGCTGATTTTTTATGAATAAACTCCAGATAAAACGTCTATCTTCTCCAGTTCGCTGTGAAATCTGTCATCAATCTGACTATTTTGATGCAGAAAAAAATTATTGTTCACGCTGTAGCGAGCTGAAGATTGAAATTAAAGAGCCTCCCCTAGAATATCACCAGCCTAGAATACTATATAGGCGAGCATTGAACTATAATAAGCCACTCAGCATGCTAATTAAATCTTTCATCCTTACAGCAATCTTTTTCTTGAATGGGGTTTTTCTTGGTAGAGTGGTTGGCGCAGTTGTCGGTCTGCTTATTGGAATAGTGATTAGCTGGTTGGTTGTGCGTTATGACAAATGTCGTACCTCATAGCTGTGAGGATCGAGAGATCACAAAAAATTACTGCTTTTTTGTGATCTCTCTAGTAATACCTATTTATCTAGGGCTGACTCTTCTTTGCTGCAGGCATTTTGCGGGGCGGGTAATAAGGTTTACCATTGAGCTTTTTCACTTCTTCTTGGAAAGTGGTACCATAGTCACGTTGTGCATCTGATAACAACCAGGCTTGCCGTTTATAGTTCCAGCTTTCCGGATTCAATCTTTGTGCTTCTTTATAATGAGCAATTGCATCAGTGCCACGACCGGTACGGTATAGATATTCTGCTAACCCAAACTCGGCAGCGGCGAGAGCATGATCTGGATTTTGGGGTTTAATAAGCTCTTTTAACTCTGCTTGGCTAAATATAAAAGAGCTCTTGTCACCATTCTTTACCCAATCACGAATACCATCAAGGTAAGAAGCAGCATCAAGGTTATGGAAATTGAAAAATCTATTGTCAACAAAAGCGACCTCATTGGGACGAACAATACTACCTTTTTCATCGATCCAGACAGCAGTAGGAACATTGACCATATCATAGAGTCTGGTAACTAGATGACTGGTATCTATTAGCACCGTATAGGTAGGTTTAGCGGCAGTGATCCAAGGATTGGCATCTTTGTTTCCGCCGGTATCTTCTGCTACGGAAACGATCTCGAAATTCTTATCCTTTAACTCTTCATAGAGCACTTGCCAGCCTGGCAAGTCAAGCCGGCACCCTCACCAAGAGGCCCAAGTGATAAGCAGCACTTTCTTACCACGAAATTGGGAAAGAGAACGGGGTTTTCCCTCAATATCTGGCAATGTGAAATCGGGTGCGGTTAAAGAGCTAAGGTAGCGGTTCTGCTCTTCTGATCTTGGTCCAAAATACCAAATGTTATTTTTACTGTCATAAGCGAAAGGTTGTTTAATAAGCCGGGCAAACTCGGTCAGATTAAACAGATTTGAGGTTGAACTTTTGCTGATAAAATCTTTCTCTCGATCTTTTGGTATCGGTATACACAACTCATCCCGACACATTCCTTGGGGCTTAAGGATAAATTTGGTAGCACGAGTTAGATCCTCTATTGTTATCCATAAATCTTTCGAATCAGCTTTAGAAACCTTTACTTCTGTTGCTGTATCATCATAAATGATGACGGCCTGTGTATTGGTATCTGCTTTTGTGATAATGGTAGCAGCCCAGAATAACAGGACCAACAGCGTTATTTTAATTGTCATAGCTCCTCCTCTCACAGATTTGGGATAAAGATCAAAGCTGTTCAATACTAAAACCCTTCTTCTTAAGTAGATTGATTACACCATTGTCACCGACTAGATGCGCGGCGCCAACAATAACTAGATAATTCTTACTCTGCTGTAGGTAGCCTTCGATCTGAGGAAGCCAATTACGGTTCCTTTCGATTATTAAGCGATCATAGACTTCTGGATTGGTCTTTAAGCTACCTAAAAGAAGATCTTCTAAACCTTTCTCATTACCATTCAGCCAACTGTCTACTATCTTGTTGAAACTACTATCGACGTTATCTAGGTCCTTCAAAGTTGATAATAATAAGCTTTCTTGTGAATTATCGGCAAGCTCAGCAAAGCGGTTAATCTGATATTCCGCAGTCTCAAAACTGACGATCTCTTTGCTGTCCTGCTTTGCCTTTCCCATAAAGTGCATATCGACGCCATATTGTGGCTCAAGTCCCATACGTTGGAATTTCAAGCTAGTAAGTGTAAGCGCAATTAGCCAGGGTTTAAGTTGTGCTAGCGTAGCGATATTGAGTCCTAATTCTGCTGCTCGCTTCTTTGTCAGATCATAAGTATTCTGTGAAATTGTGCTCTGCAGCGATTTATCGCTGGCATAAATCCCTTTAGCAAGCGCCAGTTGTTGTATAGACTGTTGGGTAGCTTGATCGAGTTGAAGCTCTAAAACGACTGTCTGCGAGTCGAGATATGCCTTTTCCATTACATCAGGGAGAGGATAATGCTCTTTCTTAAGCAGATGTATTGAACCGAGTAAATAGACAGTGTTTTTAGCGGTTTTGATCTTCCAGAGGAAATGCTGTTTGTTTGCGGCTGGCTTATCTTGAGCCTCACTAGGCAGCGTTGACAGAGAAATTAGCGAGAATACCAGCATCGAAGCACCCACCAGACTTATTAGTCTATTTGACATAAGCTTTCCTTTCTTTTTCGAATCACGAAAGTTCTTTTGCGCCAGTGCGAATTATATACCTAAGTTAGGATCTTAGTTTCAAGGTCAAGAGTG
>JBFLVQ010000076.1:0-21902 GCA_040758525.1 Acidobacteriota bacterium | reverse complement strand
GCAAGTGGAAGTCATCTTTATTAGCGCCAGTAGTCATATTAGTACGGCCTTGTAGTATAGGGTCGGCAATAATAAAGACTCCTTTTATACCAACAGCACCAAGCGAGCCTGGCAAGGCGCCCAGCAATTTCCGAATCTCTTCTGGATGACCAGGGCGTATGTTGATTGCGCCAGTAGCATCACTAAGTTTGGTTTCATTGAGTTGATGGTCGCCACGTAATAACACCAGTGCAGGCTTCTCATCAAGGAAATAGATAAGTGTTTTGATCTGCCGGTCAGCCGCTGCTCCACCTGGGAAAGTGGTAAGGTCTTCGATTGTGCGTACGCCTGGAGTAGGAAACTCCTCAGGACTATTGGGACCAGCTTCATCTACCATCTGGGACAGACGCGAGGTCGCTTTCTCGACATTAGCAGCATATTGGCATTTTGCACAGGCTGCGATCCAATCTTCACCAGCATCTGAGTAGACCATAAACTCGCTCGATTTACTGCCACCCATTGCCCCTGAAGATGCTTCTACAATGGCAAACTGCAGGCCGCAACGTTGGTAGATACGGCAATAGGCTTCACGATGCAACTCAAAGGCACGGTCCAGTCCTTCCCAATCGACATCAAAGGAATAAGAATCTTTCATAATAAATTCACGCACACGTAATACACCGGATTTGGGTCGTGCTTCATCACGGAACTTGGTCTGCATTTGATACCAGATTTGGGGTAGTTGTTTATAGGAGCGCACCTCATCACGTGCAATCGTAGTAAAGATCTCCTCGTGTGTCATTCCCAAACATAGATCGACGCCTTTGCGATCTTTAAGGCGAAACATATTATCGCCCATTACTTCCCATCGGCCAGACTCTTTCCATACTTCAGCTGGATTGAGAGCAGGTAGCAAGAACTCTTGTCCACCAATACGATTCATCTCTTCGCGCACGATTGCAGCAATCTTTAACAAGACACGCTGAGCGAGTGGCAAATAGGAGTAGATACCGGCTGTCAATTGGCGTATATAACCAGCGCGTAAGAGTAGTTTATGGCTAGCGGCCTCGGCCGCCGCAGGATTTTCACGTAGTGTAGGAATAAATATTTTCGACCAGCGCATGCTTCTCCTTACTCTCAGTTAAGCTGAAAAATTAAAGCAGCAATGATGACCAGTAGTCTACAATATTGTCAAGCCGGCCACGCTTGTCTTTTCTTTCTGCTGTTTATACAATCACAGCTTGCTGTTCGCGGCAGTTTGGATTTCAATTTGCTTTCAATGATATAGGAGGAGTTATGAGTGAGAATATCGAACGCTGGCGCACTGTCGCACAACAGTTACGAATTGACAGTATTCGCGCAACTACCGAAGCTGGTTCAGGACATCCGACCTCCTCTATGTCTGCTGCCGATCTGATGGCAGTATTATTGTGCAATCATCTACGCTATGACTTCAAAGTTGCGCGCCATCCCAATAATGATCACCTAATCTTTTCTAAAGGCCATGCGGCACCGCTACTGTATGCAATCTATAAGGCAGCGGGCGCGATCACTGATGAAGAGTTGATGTCGTTACGCAAGCTTGGCAGCCGTCTACAGGGCCATCCTGTACCAACGCTGCCTTGGGTTGAGGTAGCAACTGGATCGCTAGGACAAGGGTTACCTGTTGGAGTAGGTATGGCGCTGGCTGGCAAACATCTGGATCGATTGAGCTATCGTATATGGGTGCTGCTTGGTGATAGCGAGATGTCAGAAGGTTCAATTTGGGAAGCGATGGCACAGGCTTCTCACTACAAGCTTGACAATCTGATCGGTATCCTTGATGTCAATCGTTTAGGTCAGCGTGGCGAGACTGCGCTGGGATGGAATATTGCTGCCTATGCCACACGTGCACAGGCTTTTGGTTGGCGCACAATCGAGATTGATGGCCATGATCTTAATGCAATAGATCGTGCTTATTATCAAGCCAGCGAACCGCGTGGGATACCTACACTAATAATTGCCAAAACTGTGAAAGGTAAGGGAGTCTCTTTTATAGAAGATAAAGAGGGTTGGCATGGCAAACCACTTAGTCGCGAACAGGCCGCAGAAGCAATAAAAGAGCTGGGCAATCAGGCTGCTGTGACTGTTACACCCAACCGACCACCTACCTATGAAGTCCCTACTATGGCCAATATCAAGCGAGTAAAGTTACCAGCTTATCAGGGTGAGGTCTTGGTAGCTACTCGTAAAGCTTATGGTGAGGCACTTAAAGCGATTGGCGCAGCCTGGCCAGATATCGTTGTATTGGATGCTGAGGTAAGTAACTCTACTTTTGCCGAGGATTTTGCTAAGGCTTTTCCCAAACGTTTCTTTGAACAGTATATTGCTGAACAGCAGATGGTAGCAGGCGCAGTTGGACTGAGTGTGTGTGGCAAAGTTCCCTTCGCTTCTACTTTTGCAGCATTTCTTACTCGCGCCTATGACTTTATTCGTATGGCAGCAGTTTCGCACGCCAATATCAAACTGTGCGGTTCGCATGCAGGTGTCTCAATTGGTGAAGATGGTCCTTCGCAAATGGCTTTAGAAGATCTTGCTATGATGCGCGCGGTTTGGGGTAGCACAGTACTATATCCTTGTGATGCTAACCAGACAGCAGCATTGGTTGTAGCAATGGTTCAGCAATCAGGGATTGTCTATATGCGTACTACACGTGAAAAGACCCCACTGCTTTATCAACCTGATGAAGAGTTTCATATTGGTGGTTCAAAGGTGCTACGCCATTCTGATAATGATAAAGCTACTGTTGTTGCCGCTGGCATTACTGTACATGAAGCGCTTAAAGCTGCACATCAACTTGCTCAGGAAGGTATCGCGGTGCGTGTGATCGATGCCTACTCGATTAAGCCAATTGATACTACTACGCTTTATCAGGCCGCTCGTGATACCAATGGTAAGATTGTTGTGGTTGAAGATCACTGGTCAGAAGGTGGCTTAGGCGATGCGGTGCTGGCCGCTTTTGCTGGTAGCAGCACACTACCACCACGAATTATTAAACTGGCTGTACGCGATATGCCTGGTTCAGGTACTCCTGAACAATTACTTGATGCTGCTGGTATCAGTGCATCTCATATTGTTAAGGCAGTACGTTCATTCTGATTTTAACAGGCACTTTGATTTTAATTGGTCTAGCAGTATACGCTAGGGTACAATACCTTACGTATTTGAATAAAATTTATCCAGGATTTACCTCATGTCGGAGCAATTGACCAGCCAACGCGAGTTGACGGTACTGATCATTGATGACGACATCTCATTATTACCACTGATCAAGATGGTAATAATTGGTTTAGGATTATCTGTAGAGACGGCCAGTAATGCGGTTGAAGGATTAGCAATGGTAGCAGCAGGATTCTATCCAGATTTGATTATGCTTGATATCAAAATGCCTGGTATGGATGGATTCGATACTTTCAATCAATTACGTGCCAATCCAAGATTGAAGGGAAGCAAAATTATTGCCCTTACTGCTTTCGCTACTGAAGAGGATCGCGAGCGTATTCTAAATCATGGTTTCGATTACTATATTTCGAAACCGTTCAAAAAATCGCAACTGATCGAGATAGTAAAACAGTCGCTAGTCGTTTGAGAAATTTTGCCAACAACATTAAACTACTTACCAATATCAGTGAACTCCTCAACAATTACACAAGTCAGTCAGGATTTAATTTACTTTAGTGAGGTAGAGAAATTTGTGCGCACATTTGCTTGATGGAACAAGTCTCGCCAAACAGATCAAATCTGAGGTTGCAGAGCAAGTAGAGTCATTGCTACAAAGAGGTATAAAACCAGGCTTAGCAGTAGTGCTAGTAGGTGATAATCCTGCTTCCCTAGTCTATGTTTCTAGTAAGGTTAAGGCCTGTGAGGCACTAGGCATCTACTCGGAAAAGCATGAACTATCCGCTAACACCACTACCGAACAACTGCTCACACTAATAGGGGATCTCAACCGTCGTGATGAGATCGATGGAATTCTTGTACAATTACCACTGCCACCACAGATCGATACAGATGTAGTAATCACGGCAATCGATCCGGCTAAGGATATTGATGGTTTTCATCCCGAGAATGTTGGATATTTAGCGCTCAAGCGGCCCCGACTAGTGCCTTGCACACCAGCAGGAATAATGGAGATGTTGAAACGCAATAATATTCCTATTGCTGGCCGTCGTGCCGTTGTGCTTGGTCGTAGCCGTATTGTTGGTATGCCTATGGCACTAATGCTTATGAATGCAGATGCTACTGTTACTATCTGTCATTCAAAGACAAATGATCTAGGAAGGATCGCGCGTGAAGCCGATATATTGGTTGCCGCAATAGGTCGTACTGCTTGTGTAACCGCCGAATATATCAAACCAGGTGCCGTTATCATTGATGTTGGTATGAATCAATTGACTGTACGTGATGATGTATTGCGCTACTTTCCCGATCAACCTAAACGTTTGGAAGAGTTCGAACGCAAAGGTTATACATTGATAGGTGATGTCAAACCAGCTAGCACACTGGTGGCAGGCTATTTTACCCCTGTGCCCGGTGGCGTAGGTCCTTTGACAATTGCGATGCTAATGAAGAATACCCTGATTGCTGCTTGTGCGCGGCGTGGCGTGCGATACTAACCATGAGGCGGTATGCTAAAAGTTGGATTGACCGGCGGTATTGCAGTAGGAAAAAGTTATATTACACGAGTATTGGCTGAACTTGGTTGTCATGTATTTGATGCCGATCAGATCGCACGTGATGTAGTGGCGCCTGGTACAACTGGTTATCAACAGGTAATTAATGAGTTTGGTAGTGAAATAGTGGCTTCTGATGGTCAGTTAGATCGTGCCAAGCTTGGTCAAATTGTTTTTCATGATGAGATAAAACGGCAGCGGCTTAATGAAATCTTGCATCCGATAATCATTGCTGAACAGAACCGTCGGATGGTGGAAGTAGCAGCACGTGAGCCACAGGCAATTGTTGTAGTAGATGCCGCACTAATGATTGAGTCGGGTAGCTACAAGCGATTTGACAAGTTGATAGTTGCTTACTGTGATCGTGAGACTCAGATCAAGCGTTTAATGCAGCGTAACCAACTCACATATAAAGAGGCTGAGGCACGTGTAGCCTCACAGATGCCTAGCGAAGAGAAGCGCCGCTATGCCGATTTTGCCATTGATACCTCGGCTGACTTTGAACAGACACGCCAAGATGTAATCAATGTTTATCAACAGTTGCGTAGACTTGCTAAGCAACAGCCGGATCATTAAAAAAACATCTTCGAAATACCACACTTGCATCTAAAATCGGAATAAAATGCGATGTAAAGGTCTGGCCAACTGTGCCAACCTAGCTAGGGAAGCCAAAATTGATTTCCTCTAAGTATAATGTTATAAGTAGAGACTCGGATTTCCCTTCCTGGTTGCCAGTAAGTCAATCCCTGAGCACACATCGCATCTGCAATTTATCTGAAGAGGTGTGATCTACATGAAGCGAGCGAAACTGGGTACTATCGGGCTAAGCTTGGTTGCGCTGATACTACCTGCCTGTATGACGGCTGCAGGAGCATCGTCCTTCTTTGGCAGAGTGCAGCCACCCTCAGAGCAGGTCTTACGCTATAACAATGCTGCTGAGCCGCGCTCGATCGATCCACATAAGTCAGCGGGTCTTCCTGAAGGCAATATAATGATAAACATCTATGAGACCCTGGCGACCTATGATCCAAAGACGCTTGAACCAAGGCCTGGGGTGGCGACACATTGGCAGGCATTAGAGCAAGCACGCCGCTGGATCTTCTATCTACGCAAGGATGCGGTATGGACCGATGGCCATCCTGTTACGGCGCATGATTTTGTCTGGGCCTGGCAGCGTGGCATAGATCCCAAGACTGCTAATCCTTATGCAAACCTGCTCTATTATGTACGCAATGGTGAGGCGATTGCCAATGGCGAAATGGCAACGGAGAAGCTAGGCATACGTGCTATTGATGACTACACTCTTGAAGTAGAGATGCAGCGGCCAACCGCCTTTTTTGTAAAGATGACTCCCCACTATGTCTTCTCGCCATTACCGCGCTGGGCAATTGAGAAGTGGGGCGAGCGCTGGACCGATCCAGATAAGATTGTTAGCAATGGTCCTTTCAAATTTGCCCAACACAAACCTTATGATCATATTATACTGGTCAAGAGTCCAACTTATTGGGATGCTGCCAATGTGAAATTAGAGAAAGCGATCTTTACTCCTATCGAAGACGCTGCTACCGTCATGAACCTCTACAAAGCTGGTGAATTGGATGTAATGCAGAGTGGAGAGATACCGATCAATTTCATCAAGGCGTTACGTGTTAAGAAGGATTATGTCACCGGCACTTCTTTCACCATCTACTATTACAGCTTCAATATTAAGAGAAGGCCATTTGATGATGTACGGGTACGTAGGGCAATAAATATGGCGATCGATAAAGAGGCAATCGCTTATAATTTAGTAGGTAGAGGGGAACTACCGGCGACCTCTTTTGTGCCGCCAGGGGTAGCCGGCTACCCACAGTTAAAGGGGCCTGGTTATGATCCTAAACAGGCGCGGCAATTATTGGTCGAGGCTGGTTACCCCAATGGTGCAGGTTTCCCTAAGACAACTATCTATTACAACACACTAGACGGACATCGTCAGATTGCTGAAGCTGTGCAGGGTATGCTTAAAGAGAATCTTAATATCAAGATTGAGCTTCAGAATGAAGAATGGCAGACCATACAGGCACGGCGCGAGCGCCGTGATTTCGACCTTGTACGAGATGCCTGGACAGGTGATTACCTGGATGCTAGCACTTTTCTTGATCTATTTACCAACGATACCTTAAACAATCATTCAGGCTGGATCAAGCCAGAATATACAGGCTTGATGGAGATCGCCAATGCGGAAGCCGACTCGGCTAAGCGTACCGAGCTATTGTTACAGGCCGAGCAGATACTTATCAATGATATGCCGATTATTCCAGTCTATTTTTACGCGTTAAACTATATGAAAAAGCCGTTTGTAGATGGTTGGTATCGTAACCTGTTGGATCAGCATCCGCTCAAGTATGTCTCAATTCGTGAGAACTGGAGATTAGATAGTCCGGTATTTTCTCAAAATGAAATGAGAGAAGATCTGGTCGAGCCGTACACACAGCCGCAAGAAAAAGGCAATGGATTCTAACGCCTTATGGGGATAGCAAGATGCTTAATCTAATCGTAAAACGAATTATTGGGATGATCCTGCTGATTTTTATAATTATCACTTTGACCTTCTTTCTACTCAGACTGGCGCCCGGTAACCCTTTTGCTAATGAGAGAGCATTTCCTCCAGAGACGATCAAGGCGCTCAATGAAAAGTACGGTCTTAATCAACCTATCCGAGTTCAATATTTCAACTATCTAAAAGCATTACTAAAAGGTGATCTAGGGCCATCAACACGTTATATAGGACGTACGGTAAACGATATAATCGCAGAACATCTACCCAATTCAATAGTTTTAGGGCTAATCGCTTATGGGTTTGCGCTATTGGTAGGACTGACGCTAGGTATATTCGCAGCACTACGACAGAACTCCTTACTCGATTATGTAACAATGGCAATGGCAATTATTGGTGTATCGGTACCAAACTTTGTTCTTGGTCCTATCCTGGTCATTATCTTTTCACTCTCTCTATATTGGTTACCGCCTGCGCGTTGGGGTGAGCCACGCCATCTTATCCTGCCCGCTTTGACACTGTCGGCTATTTATATTGCCTACATCGCGCGTTTAACGCGTAGTGGAATGCTGGAAGTTTTGCGTGCTGACTATATACGCACAGCCCGTGCAAAAGGCTTAAAGGAGTTTGTCGTAGTGTTGCGGCATGCATTACGTGGCGGTATTCTGCCTGTAGTCTCATTTACTGGGCCAGCACTGGCGTATTTGCTGGCGGGCGCAATTGTTGTAGAGCGGATCTATGCAGTGCCAGGATTAGGGCGAGTCTTTATTGAGGCCGCCAGCTCGCGTGACTATTCGGTGGTGTTGGGTATTACGCTCTTTCTTTCCGTCGTACTTATCGTAATGAACCTGATTGTGGATATTATGTTGGGTCTGCTCGATCCACGTATTAGTTATAAATAAGGGTGAATTTATGAGCGTGCAGACGACAGTCATTAGTGACAAAGAGATAGTTAAAGGCACCAGCTTATGGAAAGATGCTTGGCGACGTTTGTGTAAGAATCGTCTGGCTGTGATCGGCAGTGTGATCCTAGCAATAATTGTAGTCGCTGCGCTGTTAGGTCCCTGGTTATTGCCTTACACTTATGATCAGATCGATCTTAATGCCACCAACGAGGCGCCTAGTTGGCAACACTGGTTTGGTACTGATCAGCTTGGACGTGACATACTGGTACGTTCACTAACAGGTGGGCGTATCTCATTAATGGTGGGGTTGGTGGCTACTGCCGTGAGTTTTGTTATTGGTGTGTCTTATGGAGCGATTTCGGGATATTTTGGTCGCCATATTGATGAGGTTATGATGCGTTTTGCAGATATCCTCTCCTCACTGCCTTTCCTGGTGCTTGTCATTGTATTGTTAGCCTTTTTTAGTAAGAGTCTATTAATGCTATTTGTCGCATTAGGAGCAGTATCCTGGATGCTAATGGCGCGTATTGTACGTGGCCAGGTGCTTTCACTGAAGAATCAGGAATTTGTCGAAGCTGCACGTGCTATTGGTGTACCGACCTCAAAGATCATCTTCCGCCATTTGGTGCCAAATACATTAGGGCCAGTGATTGTCTATACTACGCTGACAATTCCCAATGCAATGCTTTCTGAAGCATTCTTAAGTTTCCTTGGACTAGGTGTACAGCCACCATTGGCAAGTTGGGGTACGCTTGTTAGTGAGGGTATTACTTCGATCTCAGTCTATCCTTGGCAACTACTCTTCCCTGGCTTGATGATGACAGTAACGCTCTTAAGCTTGAATTTTCTTGGTGATGGTCTGCGCGATGCTCTAGATCCGCAGATGAGAAAAGATTAACGAGAGAATAACGAGGATGAAATCGGCAAACTCAAACCTACTTTCGATACGCGACCTCAAGACTTACTTCTATGGTGAGGAAGGCGTAGTTAAAGCCGTTGATGGGATCTCCTTCGATCTGCAAAGAGGTGAGACTCTTGGTATTGTAGGCGAATCAGGATCGGGCAAATCGGTTGCCAACCTCTCGATAATGCGGCTTATTCCTTATCCACCAGGTAAAATCGTAAGTGGTGAAGTGATCTTTGATAATCGAGATCTACTCAAACTCTCTGATCAAGAGATGCGGCGTATACGTGGCAAGCGTATCGCAATGATTTTTCAGGATCCTATGACTTCACTCAACCCATTTATGCGCATCAGCGCACAGTTGATGGAGATCACTCAGCTACACGAGGGTCTGAACAAGCGTACTGCCTACAAAAAAGCCATAGAGATGCTAGAGTTGGTAGGTATTCCGGATGCTTCACGACGTGTTGATGACTATCCACATCAGTTTTCTGGTGGTATGCGTCAGCGTGTTATGATCGCAATGGCGCTCTCTTGCAATCCAGAACTACTTATTGCCGATGAACCAACTACTGCACTCGATGTCACCATTCAAGCACAGATCTTAGAGCTGATCAAAAATCTTAAAGAGAAGATAGACACATCGGTGATTTTGATCACACATGACTTGGGTGTAGTAGCGGGAATGGCGGATCGTATTGCTGTGATGTATGCAGGTAAGATAGTAGAGTATGCTCCTACTGAAGAGCTCTTTGCACAGCCACATCATCCTTATACACGTGGTCTCTTGAAATCTATGCCTGATCCACAGGTTGAGCAAGAGACTCTCTTCCAAATTTCTGGACTACCACCGGATCTTGCGCATTTGCCGGCTGGCTGCCCTTTTGCGCCACGTTGTAGTTATGTTTTAGAAAAGTGCCAACAATATCCACCAGTGCGCCAGATTAATGAGCAACACTATTCTGCCTGTTGGCTGGAAGACTGATTTATGAGCAGTGATAGGAACGACACAATAATATCGGTACAGAACTTGAAGGTCTATTTCGAGCATGATAGCGTTGGTCTGCTCGATCGATTGTTTGGTAATGGTAAGTCACGCACAGTCAAGGCTGTCGATGATATCTCTTTTGATATTGATAAGGGTGAGACGCTGGGACTAGTAGGCGAGTCTGGATGTGGCAAATCCACGACGGCACGTGCAATCTTACAACTTATCAAGCCAACCGCAGGCAAGGTACTGTTTCAAGATAAAGATCTCAGCAAATTCTCGCCACGACAGATGCGCAGTATGCGTCGCCACTTACAAATGATCTTTCAAAACCCCTATGCATCGCTTAATCCTAGGATGACAGTAGGTGACATTATTGCCGAACCGCTTATTACGTTTGGTATGCCTTCGGCAGAAGCCGAGCGACGTGTGCAGGAGTTAATGCAGACGGTTGGACTCAATCCGCATTTCATTAAACGTTATCCACACGAATTCTCTGGTGGTCAACGTCAGCGTATAGGCATTGCTAGAGCGCTTGCCCTCAATCCTGATTTCATCGTTGCAGATGAGCCTATTGCCGCGCTGGATGTTTCGATTCAGGCGCAGATTATGAATCTGCTTAATCAACTGCAGAATGATTTCCATCTTACCTACCTGTTCATTTCGCATGATCTACGTGCAGTGCGCCATATGAGTGATCGTATTGCTGTGATGTATTTGGGCAAGTTGGTAGAGATGGCGAAAGCTGATGATATCTATCGTAGGCCACTGCATCCTTACACTCAAGCGCTGATTTCAGCGGTACCAGTACCCGATCCAAAAATAGAGAAGCAGCGCCAGCGTATCGTATTGCAAGGTGATGTTCCTAGCCCAATCAATCCACCACAAGGTTGTCGTTTCCATACACGCTGCCCTTATGTGATGCCAGAGTGCAAAGAGCGCGAGCCCGTCTTTAAGGATGTTGGTAACCACCATTACGTCGCCTGTTTCCTAATGGATAAATAGAAACTAGCAATACCATTGAGATAAATTGTGGAGACAAAATAGTAGATGCTGTTGTCGGTATTTCAAGGAAACCAACTACAAGAGAGTTGGATGCAGGTTAGCCAGGCTTATACCAACTTCTTTGTACGGTTAATAAATTTCCTACCGGAAATTACTGGCTCACTGGTGGTGATACTTTTTACTGCGCTTTGTGCCAGAGTGATGAGGCGTACAGTGAGCAGTGCTATGGCACGTACTAAAGCCGATCAGGGGCTACAGGTTTTGATTGTACGTGGCAGCGGCGTAATGGTCTGGTTTGTTGGTATAACAATAGTATTGAGCGTACTCAATATTAACCTTGCTGGCACACTAGCTAGCCTTGGTCTAGCAGGTGCGGCAATAGGTTTTGCCATTCAAGATATTATCGCAAATTTTGTTGCTGGTATTGTCTTGCTCTCTATACGCCCTTTCAAATTGGGTGATACGATCACGATCGAAGCACATGAAGGTACGGTAGAACGTATCGAGGTGCGTGTTACCGTGCTCAAGACCTTTGATGGTAGAGAGATTAGTATTCCCAACGCCAAGGTCTTCTCGGCTGTTATTATTAACCATTCTGTTTATGGTGCACGGCGTATCACTTTTACATTAGGAATTAGCCATGAGAGTTCTTTAGAACAGGCTCAAGAGGTAATTCGTCAAGCAATCAGAGCGATCCCTGGTGTTGCTAGCACACCCACGCCAGAAGTCTCTATCACAAATTTTTCTGCTAATGCTGTCAATCTAGAAATACAATGCTGGGTGGATAAAGGAGCAGTCTTTGGTACAGTCTCTTCAAAGGTGAAAATGGGTATAAAAGAGGCACTGCAACGTGAACAGATTGCCATTGCACCAGCCTCAAGCACAATTTTACTACGTCCAGAACCGCCTCGTAACAGAGTTAATCGTAGTTGATATGGTCGCCATTAGTTTGATAAGCGTGCCCGTATTGAGCCCTCTAGGCCGCTCATGCTAAGCTGTAACCTCTTCAGAGCAGACTATTTTTACGTGAGGAAAAAGGCTTGAGCGTATTAGCAACGATTCCCGAAGCAGTTGAAGATATCCGTCAAGGGCGGATGATAATTATTGTCGATGATGAAGATCGTGAGAATGAAGGCGATCTGGTCTGTGCAGCAGAGAAGGTAACTCCTGAGGCAATCAATTTCATGGCCAAATATGGTCGTGGACTGATCTGTCTTAGTCTGACTGAGGAGCGTTGTGATAAATTGGACCTTCCTCCTATGGCGGCACACAACACCTCCCATCTAGGCACAGCCTTTACTGTCAGTGTTGAGGCAAAACGAGGTGTTACTACCGGTATTTCTGCTGCTGATCGTGCTACTACTATTCTCACTGCAATCGATACTCAGACCAAACCATCTGATCTGGCGCGTCCAGGCCATGTCTTTCCTTTACGCGCTCGTGGTGGTGGTGTGCTGGTACGTCCAGGCCAGACTGAGGCGAGTGTAGATATCACACGTATTGCTGGGCTCACGCCTGCTGGTGTGATCTGTGAGATTATGAATGATGATGGTACTATGGCACGCCTGCCTGAATTGGAAATATTTGCTCGTCGCCATGATCTTAAGATCATCTCTGTTGCCGATCTGATCCGATATCGTATGCAGAATGAGGTGCTGGTGCGTCGTACTGCACAGGCACATATTTCTACTATCTATGGTGAATTTACTGTCTCAACCTTCCAGAATGAATTGAGTGGTGATACTCATCTAGCATTGGTGATGGGCAATATAGCAGAGCATGATAATGTTTTGGTACGTGTGCATACACACTGCCTACTTGGTGATGTCTTTGGCGCACTTGTTGATGAAGCTGGTTTCTGGTTGCATCGTTCATTAGAGTTGATTGCTGCAGAAGGATGTGGAGTATTGCTCTATCTACGTATGGACTCTACCAAGGGTGATGTTGAGCGTCATCTACAAGCGTTTGCTGAGCACCAAGCACATCCTCACGAGGTCTTTCAATTCCAGCATGGCAACACACGCGATTACGGTATTGGCGCGCAGATTCTACATTCGTTGGGACTGCACAATATACGATTACTCACTAACAGTCCTAAGAAATTGACGGCACTAGAAGGCTTTGGTATTACCATTGTGGAGACTGTACCAATTGAAACATCAAGCAATGTGCCCGGCGCGATCAGAGTCTGGCGCGATAAAATAGGTTTGATACATCATTGAGTATTAAGCGGACTGGGCAACCAATTACTGATTTCGCTTCACTAAGTTGTTGTAAAGAGCCTCTTCCTCTACGGGGGCAACAAGATTACTGTAAGGTTGCTTGTGGCCCCCTCTGTTATTTTCGAAGTGACGAGTGACGAGCTAATATGATCAGAATTGAGGGCGATTAGATAGCGTTTGTCAGAAGGAGAAGGATGATTATTCTACTTGCCTCTTGTCATTTGTCGCTGGTCACTGTTTAATCGTACTTATGCGAAAGAGAACTTTTCGAGTTGCGCTGGCGACCGCGGTTATCTTTGCCCTGCTTCTGCTGGGCCTGCTTTACTGGCTACAAGGTAATAGTTTCCGTGACTGGCTCAGTCATCGCATCGATCGTGAGTTAGAGAAATATAACCTCTGTCTGGAAGCCGAACAGTTACGTGTTGATCCCTTTGCGCTACAGGCTGAATTTATTAACCTAAAAATCTCTGCCTGTGATAATAGAGAGCAACCTATTCTTGCTGCAGGCCATGTCTATATAAAGGTACGCGCCCGCGATCTGTTTGCTGGTAAGTTTGAACTAAAGGATCTGGTTGTTAGTGAGCCGCGTATTTACGTAAGCTTTGATGCACAAGGTCGCGCCAATTTTGCTGCCATTAAATTGCCCCCTGAAACTAACAATCAGGAACAACCACAACTGGCTAGTGCTGTTGTTGCACTTAATAGTGGCCAGATCATATATGCAGACCAGCGTATCGATTTTAGCGGTCAATTCAATCAATTTGAATTGACTGCTGTGCCTAGTTTAGCAGGAGGCAGTCAGATCAGCTTACGTACTCAACAATGCCAACTGAAATATCAGAGTCGTGTCATAGAGCTTGAGCAATTTGCTGCGCGCGCACGTACCCTCAAGGAACGTGCAGAAATTCAGTCGATCACTTTCCAGACGCCTATTGCTAGTGCAACCTTAAGTGGTGAAATAAAAGATTGGCGTGCACTCAGCTATGATCTCAATCTCTATACTAAAATTGATCTTGCTGCGATAAGTAAAACTTTCCTACCAGAACAACCGCTAACTGGACAGGCTGAGGTGCGTGGTCATCTCACTGGTCAGGGTAGTGATTATCGCTTTCAAGGACAGTTTACTTCTGCCGATCTAAATGCGCATGGGCTACATGCAACCGATTTCGATCTGCAGAGTGAACTTGCCTCTATGGGCAATCAACTGACACTTACTGGCGCATTACGCTTGGGTGGCGCACAGTATCAACGTATTACTGTTAAAGCCCTACAGGGTTCACTACGAGCCACACCGGATGCAATTGAACTGGCCGATTTTGAAATAGGTCTTTGGGGCGGGCAGGCACAAGGCACCGCCAACCTTGCGCTTAATGAGAGTCGCTCTCGACTTAAACTCAAATTTGAAGGTATTGATCTAACTACCTTGAATGCTTCGCTACTAACTCGACCAGATATACTCGCTGGTAAAGTCAAAGGTCTGGTTGAGGCAAGTTGGCCAGGACTAAAATTCAATGCTATTTCAGGACAAATAAAAGTTGACTTTCAAGGTAACACAATTGCCAATTCACAATATACACAGACATTGCCACTAAGTGGCGAGTTCGAAGGTGCATTTGCCGGCAATACATTACAGATTCGTCAAGCCGAATTTATTGGGGGCAAGACCACAGTTTCATTAAGTGGCACAGCTAGCCAGCAAACAATCAAGTTGAATGTAAAGGTAGATTCTCAGCAGATTGAAGAGGCGCGCCGTCTAGTTGAACAACTCAATCTGATTACTGCACAAGAATCGTTACGCCAGATCGATATTTTAGGACGCTTCAATTTTGCTGGCACAATTGAGGGAGCACTGAAATCGCCTAATGTTATTGGACAACTCTTTGTTGAACGTATTATCAGTGAGCAAGAGGAAGTAGGGCAGTTCAATGGACAGGTTCGTTACCTACATAATCAATATTCTTCTGTGCAAGGTGCACTAATACAATCAGGTAGTGGGCGTATCGATATTAATGTTGAGACTGCTCTTGCAGAGGGTGGTGAGACTCAAGCTGGATTGCTTTTTAAGTCTTTTCGTCTCTCGCCTGCCGCTGTACGTGCTGGCCAACGTTTTGCATTGCAAGCGCGACTGCTGCCACTCTTCACAGCATTGAAAAATTTTCAAGGTGAGATCAATGGTGAGATCAACCTCAAGAGATTGCCAGGCATGATTGAACTGGTCAAGCTAGGCCATGCAGAAGAGGGCACTAATACAGGTAAGTTACTTGCTCAGATGGAAGGCAAGCTTGATATCAGTGTAGAGAATTCACATCCACAAGGAAACTTCCGTACTTTTGCTGTGAAGTTTATTGTACAGAATGATCAACTCAATTTTAGCCGTATTGCGCTTGGTCTACCGGCGGGTGCAATTACAGGTGCTGCTAGTTATCATACTGGCACAGGTGATTACCGACTTGATCTGAAAAGCGATCATATCGATCTAGCTGGCTTTACAGATGCATTACGTGAGCGTGGCTTGCCTGCTACTGGCAATATCTCTATTCAAGTACAAGGTGCCGGCAACACTAATAAACCGGTCTTTGATCTACGTGTGTACAGTCAACAATTGGGTCTTGGCAAAGTATCGTTAGGCGATTTTGAATTGACTGCGCATGCTGCTGGTGTTGATGCAGACGTGAATTTGAAAGCCATCTATCAACAGCGACCATATCAGGTCGCTGGTCGTATCAAGCTTGCCGGTGATTTTCCCCTAGAAGCTGAGATTGTAATGAAAGAGCGTTCAGTAATACCGCTTTTTGGACTCTTTCTGGAATTGCCACCACGACTAGAGGCGATTGCCAATGGTCGTATAAAGATTCGTGGTCCACTTGCCACTGAAGAGGGAATTGGTTTAAGTGAGATCAAATTCATTACTGATATAGAGCGTCTTAAACTACAAGTAGAGGCGCAGGATGAGGAGGATGTTAGTTACGTTGCTACTAATGATGGACCAGTGATCATTGAAGCCAGCGCAAAACATGTCACTTTCCGCAATTTTAATATCAAGGGTGAAGGTACCAGTTTTGGTGTAACTGGTAGTATCGTTGCTGGCACGGCTTCATCACTGGTAATGCGTGGCCAAGTGAACCTGCGATTGCTTAATACCATCTCCCGCTCGCTGTTTGTCAATGGGACTGCCGATATAAGTGCCAGCTATGGCAGTTCAAGTGGACAGGTGCGTTTTACTGGTTCAATGGAATTGAAAGATGTTTCTATACGTTATATAGGTTTTCCCCTAGCAATACAGGAAGGTAATGGACAAATGCTCTTTACTGCCAATCGTGCTGTGCTGGAGAATTTCACTGCCAAGGCAGGCAGTGGACAGGTGCGTATTGGCGGTGGGGCAATATTTGAAAAAGGATTAGTGCCAAGCCGTTTCCGTGTTAATGTGAAGGCCGATAGTGTACGTATGAACTATCCAGAATCGGTACGCTCACTAATGGATGCGGATCTAGTGTTACAAGGTAGTCCACGTAGCCAATTCCTATCTGGCAGTGTGAACTTACGACGTACTGAGTATACTGACGATATCGATCTTACCAGCCTGATTCTTAGCGGTAGTCGGGCGAATTTAAGTAGTGAACTGGCTTTTGGTAACAGTCTTAGCCTGAATCTAAGCTTGATAGCACAGGATTCAATTGTGATACGTAACAATCTTGCCGATCTAGTGGGTAATGCCTCAATAAAAGTGATTGGTCCAATTAACGAGCCAGTGATCTCAGGGCGTGCCAGTGTTAGTCGTGGTACACTCTTCTTACGCAATGACCGATACAACATTACTCGGGGTATCGTGGATTTCCCAGAAACACGTAGCGGGCGCGCACGATTTGATGTAGAAGCCGATACGGAATTGCGTGGTTATCGTATTATACTCACTATGGCCGGTACACTAGATCGTCTTATGCCAGTACTACGTTCTGAACCATCATTATCGCAGTCCGATATTATTACGCTACTTACTACTGGACAGCTACCGCCACCAGGGGTTAGTTCACAATCAATAGAAACTCAGACACGCCTAGGAACAGCCGTGAGCATTCTTACTGAAAGCCTCTCCGAACGAGTAGAAGAGCGTACAGGACGCCTCTTTGGTCTTAATCGATTCCAGATCGATCCATTGCTAGCTGGCCGTGGTTCAGATCCAACCGCACGTATTACGATTGGCCGGCGTATCACCAAGGATCTCTCACTGACCTATTCTACTAACGTTACCACTGGTCAGGAACAGATTGTCGTCATAGAGTACCAGATCAACCGTAACATTTCTGTGATCGGTACACGCGATCAGGATGGCTCGTATGGGTTTGACGTGCGTTTCCGCAAACGATTCTAGTTTGCCTCGCCTGTTACTACTCTGCGCTATGCTGGCTCTGCTAGCGGCAGCCATGCCTGTTGTAACATCTGCCCAGTCGGTAACACAATTCCAAGGCAAACGGATTGCCCGTGTAGAGATCGGTTTCGAAGGTTTGAAAGAGACGGCTGATCAAGGAGAGTTCTTTGATATTATCAATATCCTTCCTGGTGAAGAGTATTCTGTTGGTAAAATTCGCGAAGCAATTCTCAAGCTATACAAATCAGGACGTGCTGCCAATGTTAAAGTGCAAGCCAATAATAGCGCCAATGGAGTAATATTGCAGTTTCTTGTTACCCGCCAATTGCGTGTTGATAAAGTGACATTCTCAGGTCAATTGATCTTTCCTGAAATGGATCTACAACCACGTGTAGTAGGACTCGATCCAGGCGCGAAAGTCTCACAACCCAATATTGATCGTTCGGCAGAGAATCTGGTCGAATTCTATCAAGAGACAGGTTATTTCCAAGTGCGTGTGGATACTAGTGTAAAGCCTGATCCAGTGAGTGGTCGTGCAGTTGTTAACTTTATCATCATGCCTGGCGAACAGGCAAAAGTAGCTCGCTTCGATATCATAGGTGATAACAAGGTTGATATAAGTGGTCTCAAGACCTTAACAGGTGGTGTCTTTACTCGCCTGCAGCTACAGTCTGATATTGAGCTATTACGCAAGCGCCATATTATCGCTGGCTATCTAGATCCTCGTATTAGCGCACCTATGGTCAGCTATGATAGTGAAAACAATACGGTGAACTTGAGTTTAACCGTCTACTCCGGTCCCCAAGTAGAAGTACTTGTTGAAGGAATTGAAGTAAAACCGGAGCGGTTACGCAAAACCTTACCATTATTACAACAGGGCGGTGTTGATGAGTTTGCGATTGAAGAAGGACGATTGCGATTGCTCGAATTAGTGCAACGTGAAGGATTCTTTTTCGCCGATATTACTACGCATACAGAGCAACCTGATAAAGATAGTCTTAAGATCATATATACAGTCGATCGTGGCCGGCGTTATCGTGTTGCTGACATACGTATGCTAGGCGTTGATGAATTCACTTATGAGACTATTGTTGATGATATGAAGTCTCGTGAAGCCTCCTTCTTATCACGTGGTATCACTAGTCAGGATTATCTTGTCCAAGATAGCCAGACGATCGCGGCCAAACTGAAGGATCTAGGCTACACTCAAGCTACTGTGCAAGAACGCCGCTTAGGCGTCTCACCCAATAATGAGAATCTGATCATAACTTTCGTGGTTGATAAAGGATTGCGTATAATGGTGGATGAAGTCAGATTCCGTGGCCGTATACGCTTCTCTGATGAAGAACTGCGGGCAAATCTACCAGAACGTGATATTCCCTACTTCTCAAATAGCCGCCTCAACGAAGATATAGAGGCATTGCTTACCTTCTATAGTAAAGAGGGTTTTGCCGAAGCAGAAGTCGAAACTGAAGTAACCAAGTTGGATGATCAACGAGTGCGTATCGTCTTCCGTGTAGAGGAAGGTGATCAAGTGCTCATCAATCGCATTATTGTCAACAACCGTGGCCGTTCCAGCGAACGTGCAATACGCAAATATCTCACTTTTCAAGAGGGAGATCTGCTTAAGCGAGAAGATTTCAGCAAGAGTGAGCAGCAACTCTATGCTACCGGTGCCTTTCGTATTGCTGTCATCCATAGTGAATTTATCAGTCGCAATGGTGATGGGCGCGCACTACATGATGTCTTTGTTGAAACCATTGAATCGCAGCCTTATACATTGATCTATGGCTTCGGTTATCAGAGTGAAGATGGACCGCGTGGCCAATTCCAGATCTCGAATGCCAATTTTTTAGGGCGACTACAGACTGCTACATTGACGCTACGTGGCAGTCGTCGTGAACAGTTGGCACAAGTCTCTTACCAATTTCCACGACCCTTTGGTCTGCCGGTTAATCCATTGGCGGTCTTTTTCTTCCAACGTCGTGAAGATGTTAGTTTCGATTCACGCCGCTTTGCTGCGCTATTACAGCTTGAGCGACGTTTGAGTGAGACCAGTGAGCTGATCTTTCGCTATACTTTTGAGGATGTAAAAGTTTTTAACTTGATAACTGATAGTGCTGACTTAGATCGTGACCAACAACCGATCACCTTGGGACGTCTATCAGGAGCTTTTATTCGTGACACACGTGATAGCATTTTTAATGCAACAAAAGGTACGTTTACAACTGGGGACCTATCGGTGGCAAGTGTGGCATTGGGAAGTGAGCGAGAGTTTATACGCTTCTTTGCCAGTCATCAACATTACCTGCGAGTGCTAAATGAGCCACGTGTGATCTTTGCCTCCAACACACAGATGGGCTTGGCACATAGTTTTGATGATCGAGTACGGCTACCTATCAGTGAGCGCTTTTTTGCTGGCGGCGCCAATACATTGCGTGGTTTCAGTTTTGAAAAAGCCGGTCCACGCAGTCTCACTACAGGACAGCCATTAGGTGGCAATGCGTTATTAATACTCAATTCCGAATTACGCTTTCCACTCTCTAGTCAACTTGGTGGAGTGCTCTTCTATGATACTGGTAATGTTTTTCGTACTATCTCTGATATACGTGTAAGCAATTTTTCCAATACCCTAGGTGTGGGATTACGTGTTAGCACACCAGTAGGCCCAGTACGTATTGATGTTGGTTATCTGGTAAATCCCAACACGCCGGAACGGCGTGTGCAGTTCCATTTTAGCTTTGGGCAGGCATTTTGATTATGCGCCTTTACATAAAGATTATTTCTGCTCTAGTAATATGGCTTGGCTGGGCGGTTACAGTAAACGCACAGACAGTTGTTGATCAATTGGCTGCCATTGTAAATGGTGAAGCGGTCACACAAAGTGATATTATCTGGGGACTGACTCTTGATCCAAGCGTTGTTGAGATTAACGATGATCCTCAAACTATGGGGCAGATGCTCAACCAGCTTATCGATCAACGTCTACTCTTGGCAGAAGCAGAACGATTGCCACGTTTGGAACCGACCACCGATCAGATTGCCGATGCTTTACGCGACCTGATTAAGCGATTCCCTTCAGAAGAGATTTTCTATGAGCGAGTACGTAGGGTTGGACTGACTCGTGATGTCGCGCGCGATATTATGAAGCAGCGCTTACAGATCCTCAATTATATCGATTTCCGCTTTCGCTCTTTTGCCATCATCACAGATAGTGAAATACAGGAATATTTTAAGGATGTCTTACAGCCCAAGCTGCGTGCACGCGGTATCAAACCAGGCGAGCAGCCTAGCGATGAGGAACGCGCGCTTATTGAATCGATCCTGATAGAAGAGCGCGTCAATCGCGAAATCGAACGTTTCCTTGAGCAGGCCCGCCAACAAGCCGATATCGTTATTCTGGCCCACTTTTAGTAGCTAGTTAGCTGCCACCATTGATCGGACTGTAGTTCGGCCAAATGGCTTAATAAACCTCAAATGGCTAAATTTAGGGAAAATTTTTAAAAAATATAGTAAGAATACGGATAGTAATTGTAAGGTTTACTATGGTAAATTTGCGCCGATCCCAAAATAAAAAATATAGCGATATATTGTCCTAACTGTATATACCGTCCATAGTGAAGCAGACGGGCGTAAGAGGGGAAGTGTACATTAGATAGTATATCTTTTAATCTAACTAAATTTTGAGACGATAAATTTAGGCCTATTGTTAGGTCGAGTGTGTAATTGTATCTAATCATATTGTAGCAGCAGATGTTGTATGGATACAGAGGCTCTGAATTGAGGTGACATAGAGAAGCGCTATGGACCATTCAAGGCTTAATTCTTAATTAAGATGTGTCGCATTGATTGGGCACAAAACAGAAGTAACGGGTACATTTTCAAAAAGGAGACCATATATTATGAAGAGAAACTTTATCACCACCTTGGTGTTAATTATTATGTTCAGCATTTCTAGCACTGCGTTTGCCAGTGATCCGCAAGGCTCACCATTTGAGCATCCTGCTAGTGCAAGAAAGAGCACCAGTGTAAATAAAGCTATACGAGAATGTCTTATTCGCAACAAAGAACTCTTCACAGCCGGCGAGCCTAGTGGTTCAACAGCAGTAGCAACACAACCTGCTGATGCGCCTTTTGAGGGGTTTAGCTTTGCTCGCACAGAACTCTATTTTGGCTCCGCCAAACCGGATGGCACAGTAGTAACCGAAGCACAATTTCAGCAGTTTGTTGACCAGGTAGTTACTCCACGGTTTCCTGATGGATTGACACTCTTAGTAGGTCTAGG
>JBFLVQ010000075.1:0-21997 GCA_040758525.1 Acidobacteriota bacterium | reverse complement strand
CACGCGCGCGTTACTATCAAGCGATTGCACGTGAGATACAGATTCTACAACAGCGGCCTGGGCGAAAGTTAATGAGTCTAGAGCAGTCTAGTTGGGATACCTGGCTCTTTCTTGCTACTCCTAATGCACAACTTACCAATCATGACAATGCTACTATCTCTTATTACAACAAGGGCGAGATAGTTGGTTTGCTGCTTGATTTAGAGATACGTATGCGTACTTCCAATCGACGCAGTCTTGACGATGTGTTTCGCTATATGTATCAAGAGTATTATCAGCGTGGTCGTTCTGATAGTTATTATCTAAAAGGTAAAGGATTTGCTCATGGCGACTTTCTACGTATAGTAAATAGAGTCGCAGGTTCAGACTTTACAGACTTCTTCAATGCTTATGTCAGTGGCACTGAGGAGATAGATTACAATCGCTTCTTTGCCTATGCAGGACTCAAAATTGAAGAGGGAAAGAGTGGCACTGCTTATATGATTAAGGAACTTCCACATGCCAATGAGCAGCAGATCCAGCTACGCAACCTCTGGTTAGGCGACTTAGCCATTAGCACACAGGCAGGAAAATAGGTTTGAAAGTGTGATGAGACAAATAGTTTATACAATGACTACGATAATGGGTTTTCTTTCACTAGTAATGGGTGCGCTTCCCCACACAGGTTGGCAGAGCAGACAGCAGAATGTTCAAAATGACACTGAAACAGTTGCGCTCTACCAATCGCTGCTTGATCTCACCTATCCTTTTACAATAATGTGTGTGGCGGCACACCCTGATGACGAAGATCGTGACGCACTCACCTATTACCGAATGAAGTATGGCGCACGTACGGTAATTGTCACTTCAACACGTGGTGAGGGTGGGCAGAATTCGCAAGGCCCAGAGCTTTATGAAGACTTAGGGATAATACGAGTAGCAGAAATGGCGGCCTGTGCACGCCGTCTTGATGCTCTTACCTTCAATCTTGCACAGCCTGATTTTGGCTTCTCTAAGTCGGCTGAAGAGACTTTTACTCGTTGGAATCGTAAGGATGCATTGCGCCGCTTAGTCTATGCAATACGTCTGTTCCAGCCTGATATTATTATTACTCAACATGATCGTAAAACCGGACATGGACATCATCAAGCAACTCGCCTATTGATTGAAGAAGCCTTTACACTTGCTGCAGACCGTTATGCCTATCCTGAACAGCTTAGTGCGCGACTAGATCCTTGGCAACCCAAGCGGCTCTTTGTACGCACCATCAGTCAGGAGCGCTACGATACAGAGTTCGATCTTAATGAGATGGCAGCAGTACGCAACCGTCAGTACTCACGCTTCTCTTACGAAGCATTGCTTGAGCATAAGACCCAATCACCTTGGCCACAACCGAATTTTGATGGTGAACGTATGGCGCGTTACAACCTGGTTAAGGGCGGGGAAGAGGAGTTCCGCCGTTGGTATCTGCTGGGACAGGGGCTTACAGAATATCCCATTTATGCGCGTATTCAGCCGCTTATCTTTGATGAGCGTGCTGCTACTCCACAACAGGCGATAGCGCTTCCACGCGCACAGTTGGTCACACGACTCACCAATGCACTTAATAACGTACATGCTTATCTTAAAGGGGAAGGTAAAGGTGATCGTAAGGCGCAAGAGTTAGCAGCAAAACTTCAGCGTGCTTTGCTTATTGCTGCCAAAATCTCTTTTACTCTTAAGCCCGCCGCTGAGAAGACTACTCAAGGGCGAGACTTTAATTTAACAGCAACATTGGTCAATCAAGGAACTTTGTCCCTGCAATGTGCAGGTATTCAAGTTAGTCTACCCAATAATTGGGAGTATCAAGAGACAACACCAGCATCTGCTACTATCGAACCAGCTAGCCAGGCAACGGCAGAGTTTAATGTCAAGGTTGGTGCACAGGCGGATACTACATTACCTACCATAGCCCATTTTTACGATCTAGATTTCTTACAACCACAGATTACCGCGTTGGCCAAGTTAAGCTGGCCAGAACTTGCTGAACCGATTCTACTGCCAGCACAGGCACGTATTGAAGTGGCGGCGGCGGTGGAGCTGGAGATACGACCTAATAATATTCCTATCAATGTTATCAATAGCGCAGAGACCAATGCCTATCCTTTTCAGGTAAGGATTATCAACAATACTCGTGAGCCATTGCAGGGCCGTATAAGTGTAGAACAGGGCCAAGCAGTACGTGTCGTACCAGAGGCACAGCGTCTGGTTGTCGCTCCGTTTAGTGATAAACTTGCTTCATTTCTAATTACCGTAGGTAGACCGGTAGCAGAAGGTAAAGTTACTTTGCCAGTGACCTTCTATAATGAATCTGGTCTACAGGTAGCGGACAGTGCACTGGTGCTGAATACTTTTAGTGTGCGGGTGGCATCGAACTTACGAGTCGGCTATCTACGCACATTCGATTTTACTTTGCCACAAGCACTGCAGTTGCTTAACGTAAGCAGCACACAATTAAGTGTTGAAGATATTGCTGCAGGCGGTCTGGCAGGGCGCTTTGATACCATTGTGATCGATAATCGCGCCTATCTTGCTTATACAGAGTTGGCAAAAGTTAATACCAAGTTGCTCGACTTTGTTAAGGATGGGGGCACACTGATCGTATGGTACCAACGTCCTGCTGAATGGAATCGAGCTACATTTAGCCCTTATCCAATCAAATTAGGTGATCAACGTATTACTGATGAGGCAGCGCCAGTAACAATTCTGCAACCAGAACATCCATTAATGGTCAGTCCAAACAAAATTACTGCTAATGATTTTAATAATTGGGTGCAAGAGCGTGGACTTAGCTTCCCAACCGAATGGGATGAGAAATACCAGGCGCTATTAGCCAGTGCTGATGAGGGTGAAGAGCAGCTTAAAGGAGGGCTATTGGTAGCACCCTATGGCCGTGGCCAATATATCTATACCAGTTATGTAGTATATCGCCAATTGCGTGCCTTTCATGGTGGTGGCTACCGGCTCTTTACCAATATGATCAGTTTGCCACGTACACGCTAAAGAAAAAATACCTGTTGCTGGCAATAAGCAACAGGTATTTTTTAATTTCTGGGAGGATGGGGCTACTGTAATTCGACTTTATCTCCAACTGTGATCTCACCACTCTGGCTGCGTACGATCACTGCGGTTGCGGTATTGCCTTCTACGCGAGTGACAACCAGTTCACCAACTACCTTGCGTGGATAGTAGCTACGTGGATACTGTTTGTTAATATCTTGTGGCCGTTGACCCTCGCTGGCACGTATAATGGAGAATTCACTACCACGATAGCGGTCACTACCAGCATTAACACGCAATTGAGAAAGCTCCTCGTCACGGTAACGTAATAGGACACCATCAGTATCATATTCGCGAAAGATGGTGAAGTAATCACCAACTCTGACACCCGCTTTCTGTCCTATGTCTATGAATACCACATCAGAGTTAGAGAGCTGTTCACGGCTGGAGCGTGCATAGATAATTTGGCCGCTAGTTTTGCCGGTAGGGGCAGCAAATTGGTCTAGTGGGACAAAGGGGCGTTGATCAGGTAGATCCGGCTTCTGGTATGGTACTAGTGCATCACCCAAACGAATATCGGAACAGGATTCAGTAATTTCGATTGTAGAGGTCTTATCTTGCACTGCCACTACACGTGCAAACCCCATCTCCTCGACATAATAGCCGAGTTGCTCACCACGACGTGTGAAGGTAGGGAAGTGTAAGCTAGTCTTATAAGGATGGCGGAAAGTACCAAGCGGTCGAATAATCTGGAAAATCTGTCCCACCTGTATACCTTGGGGGCTGCCCTGATTGATATAGGCACGCTCACCCCTGACCAGCATTATACGTTTAGTACCGTTTAATGCACCTATAATACGGAGTTCCGGATTGACCTTAGTCTCACTGACAAAGCCGGCGCAAAAAACCTTCTCGCCAACCGCAATGGGAGTGGACGTCCGTAGCCCTTCGCCGCCTTGTGCCGCGACTGGACGCTCGGCAGGCGCAGCAAAACCTAATGCCAGCGCGCCGATTAGCAATGCTTTGCCAAATTTACGCATTAAAGTAGCCCTCCATACAGAGTAATCTGGTTCTCAATTATATGCAGGGACACGAAAATCGCCTGTGCCCTGTGTTGGCTCATGCTTAAAACCGTTAGATTGAAGTTGCTGTTAATAAAAACGCGTTTCCATTAATATGGTTAATCGCAAGCTAACAAAGTTGAGAATTTAAGTCAATAAAAATCTTGTCCAAGATAATGGCAGCATTGGTATGACTGACAGGTTGCCCGTCTTGACAATACCAATAGCGCTTTGTTATCTTTCCTCGTTAATATAGGATGGCATTGTCAATCCTATTAGTTGATTTACAGTTTAGAGTGCTTAATTACAGGCGCGTAGCTCAGGGGGAGAGCACTACCTTGACACGGTAGGGGTCCGCGGTTCAAATCCGCGCGCGCCTATACTTACTGCATATCTTGCAGGCAAGTGCGTGTTTATACGTGACGGATTCATCGTTTACGTTTTAAGTCAGCTCCGCAAGATTTGTGCTCACTTAGGTGAACACAAACGCTGACTTAAGACCTTGCCTTGAATGACGACCAACTGAGTGGCTGACTTTACCCGAAGGTCAACTGTTCAGTGCCACCGTCAATAAGGATGTAATTGGGTTGGCAGTACGACTGCGACAAGCCCAACCTTGTTAAAAGACGGTTGAGAAAATAATCTTCCTTCTTAAGGGAAGTAAGGGTTGGCTTGCCCTGCTTTGGCGGGGCAGGTCGGTGAGTTGATTTTTATGGTAAGCAATGAAGAGCAAGCAATACACACTGCTTTGGAGGTAATAAAGCAACAGGACCGAGAAACTGCCAAGCAGGCATTGGTAGCACGTGTAAATGGTGAACTGGTTGATCTAACTACACCAGTGCAACCACACGATCAGATTGAAGCAATATTGCCAGGCTCGCAAGATGCGCTTGAGGTCTATCGTCATTCAAGTGCACATCTGCTTGCCGCTGCTGTGCTAGAGCTTTTTCCTGGTACTCGACTAGGTATTGGACCAGCCTTACTTGACGATCCCAAAGGGGGATTCTTCTACGATTTCCAACGCGAACAACGCTTTACCCCAGAAGACCTTGAGCGTATCGAGAAGAAGATGCGTGAGCTTGTTAAACGCAATCTTCCCTATCGTCGGGTGATGATTCCTAAGGATGAGGCGCTTAAGAAGTTTGCTGAGATGGGTGAAGGGCTTAAGTGTGAACTGATCGACGATAAGGGTGATGGCATGGTGAGTTGCTATACCCTTGGCGATACCTTTATCGACTTCTGTCTAGGGCCGCATGTGCCTTCAACTAGCAAAATCAAAGCCTTCAAACTGCTCTCTCTGGCTGGCGCTTATTGGTTAGGTGATAACAGCCGCGCACAGATGCAGCGTATCTATGGCACATCCTTCTTTACTCAGGAGGAGTTAGATAGTTGGCTTAAGCAGCGTGAGGAGGCAGAAAGACGCGACCATCGCCGCTTGGGACGAGAATTGGACCTCTTCAGTATTCAGGAAGAGTATGGTCAGGGTTTAATCTTCTGGCACCCTAAAGGGGGAATGGTACGCAAGGAGATAGAGGACTTTCTCCGTGAACAGCTAATTCGGCGTGGTTATGGATTGGTCTTTACTCCACAAGTAGCCAAGCGTGACCTTTGGCGAGTCTCAGGTCATGAAGAGAATTATGCTGAGAGTATGTTTGCCCCAATGGATATGGATGAGGTGCAGTATCGTATCAGACCCATGAACTGTCCATTCCATATTGGTATTTATAAATCCGATCAACGCTCCTATCGTGACTTACCATTGCGCTATGGTGAGTTTGGTACTGTATATCGCTATGAACTTGCTGGCACTATGCATGGCTTGTTGCGTGTGCGCGGCTTTACTCAAGATGATGCACATCTCTTCTGTACTCCTGAGACACTTAGCCAAGAAATACGTGGCTGTATAGATTTCACCCGCCATGTCTACCAGACTTTTGGTTTTATTGATTACCGGGTGGAACTTTCTGTGCGTGATGCCGCCAGTACAGAAAAGAAGTATATAGGTAGTGATGAGAACTGGCAGCTTGCTGAGGCTGCTTTAGTAGAAGCACTACAGGCAGAGAAGATGGCTTATCAGCGTATGGAAGGCGAGGCTGCTTTCTATGGTCCTAAGATCGATTTTAAGGTTGTTGATGCAATTGGACGATTATGGCAACTGACTACCATACAGGTCGATTTCAATCTTCCTGAGCGTTTTAAGCTTGAGTATATAGGGGCAGATAATCAACCGCATCCACCTATTATGATTCATCGTGCCCTACTCGGTAGTCTAGAGCGATTTTTCGGTATCTTAATCGAGCATTTTGAGGCGAAATTCCCGCTCTGGCTAGCGCCTCTGCAAGTGCGTGTACTACCAATTACAGATAAGCAGGGTGATTATGCACGCTCAGTACTTGAGGAGTTGCAGATAGCCGGCTTGCGTAGCGATGCAGATTTTCGTGGCGATAAGATTGGCGCCAAGATTCGCAATGCCCAACTTGAGCGTGTACCATTTATGTTAGTGATTGGGGAGCGTGAAGCCCAATCTGGACAAGTGGCAGTACGTGAGCGTGCACGTGGTGATATCGGTGCGGTATCGGTAGCAGAATTTATTTCGCGCGCCCGACGATTGATCTCTCTACGTGCCTTAAACAATGATCAATTTTAATGGCAATGGGACGGACAAGGTTTTCTGATCTTTTACAATTGGAATTGTCGGTGACCTGGTAATTCGTTATGGCAACTGGCCAAATAGTTTGGGCCGTAAAAATATCACGCTGGCGGTAGCAGGCCGCCACAACTAAGGAGGTCGATCTATCAGTACACAGAATCTGCGTGGAGGAAAACGTCCCGGAGGGCGGACGCCACAGGGCCCTCAAGTTCGCGTTAATGAGCGTATACGTGCCCAAGAGATAAGGGTAATTGATGAAGAGGGCGGGCAAATGGGCATAATGAGTCCGCAAGAGGCGCTAGGCATTGCCAAAGAGCGGGGGCTAGATCTAGTGGAAGTGGCACCGCAGGCAACACCCCCTGTATGTCGTATCGTCAATTATGGCAAATGGCTTTACGAGCAGAAAAAGAAGGCGCACGAGGCGAAGAAGAAGCAGACTACGATCATCGTTAAAGAGATTAAATTCCGCCCTGGTACCGATGAACATGACTATGAGTTTAAGAAGAACAATGCCATGCGTATCTTGCAGGGTGGCGACAAGGTCAAAGCAAGTGTCAGATTCATTGGCCGTGAGATTACCCATAAGGAGCTTGGCGAACAGTTACTACAACGGCTTGAGCAGGATCTTGCCAAAGTAGCCCAAGTGGAATTTCGGCCCAAAATGGAAGGGATGTATATGTTTATCGTCTTTACCCCAAGGAAATGATCTAGGGTTGGGCGATGACAGCAATATTTTCGTAGCTTGAATCTTTAAGGAGAACAGAAGCAATGCCAAAACTGAAGACACATAAAGGTGTGGCTAAGCGCTTCCGCACTACTGCAGCAGGAAAGATTAAACGCGGCCATTCGCATGTACGCCACATTCTTACTAAGAAGACCTCCAAGCGTAAACGCCAGCTTGACCTTGATGTTTACGTTAGTGATGCTGATGAACAGCGCATCAAGGAGATGATTCCCTACGGGCGTAAATAACGGGCGGCCGCGACCGTCTAACGATATTTTGAACTGCGCGTCTGTTACGCGCGATTTTTCAGGAGGAGTTTATGCCGCGAGCCAAACGTGGAAACAAGCGCCTGCAACGGCGCAAAAAGATCTTAGAGCTTGCCAAAGGGTATCGCGCCACCAAAAGCAAACTTTACCGTTCAGCAAAAGAGTCTGTTGAACGTGCACTAAAGTTTGCTTATGTTGGCCGTAAGATTAAGAAGCGTGACTATCGCAGTCTCTGGATCACTCGTATAGGTGCCGCAGTGCGCAAGGATGGTCTCAATTATAGCCGCTTTATGTATGGTCTTAAAGTGGCGGGCATCAACCTAGACCGTAAGATGTTGGCCGAATTGGCGGTCAATGATACAACGGCCTTCTCCGAACTCGTCTCGATGGCCAAAAAAGCACTTTCGAGTGAGCAAGGAGCGGCCTATCAAGGCGCATGAAAGATTCAATTACAGAGATTCGCAAACAGTTTGATACCGATCTACAGACAATCGCGGCGGCAGGCGACTTCCAACGTGTGCGTGACAGCTATTTCTCACGTAAGAGTGGGCGTATAACCCTATTAATGAAAGAACTAGGAAAGCTCACTAATGATGAGCGGCGTGAGATGGGCCAGTTGATAAATGAACTCAAGGATTATGCTGAAGCCCAATTAGAGACACGTCAAGAGCAGTTAAAGCAATCTGCTGAGGAAGCCGCGCTGGCGCGCGAGCGTGTTGATATCACAATGCCGGGCCGCCGTCCGGCAGCGGGTGGTGCACATCCAATTGTACGTGCCCGTCAGCGTATGGAAGATATCTTTGTCGCAATGGGTTATGCTGTTGAGGATGGCCCTGAGATCGACACGACCTTCTATAACTTCGACGCCCTTAATATTCCTTTAGGACATCCTGCCAGAGAGTCACAGGATACTCTCTATGTTAGTAATGAATTGGCGCTACGCTCACAGACCTCGACTGTACAGATTCACACTATGCAGCGGCGGCGGCCGCCACTACGTGTAATCGCACCTGGCAAGGTCTTTCGTCGTGACACCCCCGATCCTACCCACAACCCTATGTTCTTTCAGGTCGAAGGGCTTAATGTTGCGCCTGGTATTACTATGGGCGATCTCAAGGGCACACTACAGACCTTTCTTGAGAAACTCTTCGAACGCTCAATACGGTTACGCTTCCGGCCCAGTTACTTTCCCTTTGTCGAACCAGGTGCAGAGACCGATTTTAGCTGCATATTTTGTGAAGGGCGCGATATGCGCTGCCGAGTCTGTAAGGGCTCAGGCTGGATTGAGCTAGGCGGCAGTGGTATGGTGCATCCTAATGTACTGCGTGTCTGTGATATCGATCCACAGTACTATTCTGGCTTTGCCTTCGGCTTCGGCATTGATCGTATGACAGCAATGCTTTATGGCGTTGATGACATTCGTAACTTTTTTGCCAACGATCTACGTTTCCTAGAACAGTTCAGATGAGAATGTCGCGCCTCAAACTTCAGTTGTTGATGGGTGACGTGATATACGACTGAAAAAGATATTATGAAAATAAGCTACAATTGGCTAAAAGAATATGTTGATCTGATCTATTCACCTACAGAGTTGGCTGAGCGGCTTACTATGGTTGGCTTAGCGGTAGAGAATGTACAGGCAATTGATGGTGATCACATCCTTGAATTTGACTTAACTAGTAATAGACCCGATGCGCTTTCCCATTATGGTATTGCTAGAGAGGCAGCCGCGATCTGTGGTATGCGTGCTCGCCTGCCTGAATCGAAGCTGGTAGAGGGTAAAGAGCGCGCTGCTAATATCACCTCAGTCCAGATCCTTAATCCAGAACTCTGCCCACGTTATGTTGCCCGTGTAATTCTTGGTGTAAAGGTTGGACCTTCACCAGATTGGTTGGTGCGACGACTCGAATCCGTAGGTCAGCGCAGCATTAATAATGTTGCCGATATTACCAATTTTGTTCTTTGGGAACAGGGTCACCCACTACATGCATTCGATCTCAATCGGTTAGGCGGCCGGCGTATTGTTGTACGTACTGCTCGTAGTGGTGAGACGCTACGTACGCTTGATGGCATAGATCGAAAGCTACGTGAAGATATGCTAGTGATTGCTGATGCTGAAAATCCTGTTGCTATGGCCGGTATTATGGGTGGCGAGTATAGTGAGATCTCGAGTGGCACTGAAGATGTGCTACTTGAGGCTGCCTATTTTGATCCAGCCTCAGTGCGTCGTACGGCACGGGCCTTGGATATGGCTACAGATGCTTCTCATCGCTTTGAAAGGGGCACTGATCCAGAAGCCTGCTTACGAGCAATCAACCGCTGTTCCGAATTGATCTGTGAGATTGCTGGTGGCCAATTACTGGCTGGTGCGATAGACGTCTATCCAAAACCGTTGGTGCGGCCAGCAATCGAGCTACGCCATTCACGTATTGGCATGCTTACAGGATTGACGGTCGATCCTAATCGTGTTGAACCGATCTTAAACTCACTTGGCTGTAAGGTAGAGACACTCTTTCGTGGGGAACGCTGGCAAGTGATAGCACCTACTTATCGTGTCGATATTAATATTGAAGAGGATCTTGTTGAAGAGATCGCACGACAGGTGGGTTATGATCAGATTCCATTTAATCTTCCTGCTGCGGTAGGAGCGGGCAGTTATTTGTCAGGTGAGAATCTACGTCGTCAATTGCGCAATACACTAATAGAAGTTGGTTATACTGAGACACTCTCTTTGAGTTGGGTACGGCCAGAATATGATCAACTTTTCCATACCAATACGCGCGCTATACTGACCTTACGCAATCCCATAGATGAAGAGCGGCCACAGATGCGTAGCTCGCTACTGCCTGGGCTGCTTGATTCAGTAGCACGCAATTTTAGCTTTGGCATACGTAATGTAAGATTCTTTGAGATTGGCAAGTGTTTCCAAGCCAGTACTGATAAGGGGGCAGAACGCCCTCAGGAGTATGAACAGCTTGCCATTGTTGCTACCGGACAACGTAATGAGTTGGACTGGCAGCATCAACAGGAGATTATCGATTTCTTCGATCTTAAAGGTATTATTGAGTGTTTATTAGAGCGCGCCGGGTTTAAGGATTATCGTTTTGAGCGGATTACTGTACCCTATCTGCATGCTGGACAGAGCGCTGAGATAATTATTAATGGCAAGCCAATTGGTGTGCTTGGACAACTCGCTCCCGCAGTACGTGACGAATACAAATTCAAGCAACCGATCTTTGTTGTTGAATTATCTCTTGATACCCTTTTAGGTCTAACTGTTGTGCCGATAAGTTGCAAACCTTTACCAAAGCTACAGGCAGTAAGCCGTGATATTTCGATACTGGTTTCCCAGGCAATCAGTTATGCTGAGATAACTGAGGCAATCCGTGCTTTAGATATCAAGGATCTGGTAGCAGTACGTCTATTTGATGTTTATACAGGCAAGAACCTGCCTGAAGGTCGGCGCTCTCTATCGCTCAATTTGCGCTATCAGCCGACTAATGAATCAATGACCGACGAGCAGCTCAATGCGCTAGACGAGCAGATCGTAAATATGTTGGCAGCTCGCTTCGAAGCTCAATTGCGGCGTTAGTCGCTGGTAATTGAGAGGAGGCTAAAGTGGCGGCATTGACAGGACTAGAAAAATTCTCTCACCTAGAAGATAAGATCTATCGTACTATCGAGCTATGTAAAAACTTGCGGCAACAACGTGACCAGCTCGAGCGTGAGATCGAAACGTTGCGCCAAGAGGTACATGCGCTCAGTGAGGAGAAGCAACGCGTTAACGAGCAGTTGGAGCGATTTCTCGCTGAGCGTGATGAGATTCGCCTTAAAGTGGAATCGATGTTGGACGCAATTGCCATTATCGATCCTGAACCGACTGAGACCGTGCGTCGCTAGCCGGTCTGGACAGAGGAGGGATGCGCATGGAGATGACTTCCGCTCAGACTGTCGAAGTAAAGATATATAATCAGACCTATAATATTCGTGGTGATGGTAACAGCGAATATATTGTTCAGTTGGCTGAATATGTCGATCGACGTATGAAAGAGGTATCTGCCGGTACGCTGACGGCAGATTCACTACGAGTTGCAATTCTTACCGCACTCAACATTGCTGATGAGCTTTACAAGATGCGACGTAAGCTAGAACAACTTGATATTGCGCTGACCGAGCGTAGCTCTGAATGTGCTGAACTACTGGATGGGTTACTGAGAAAACCGAAGATAGATTTCAAATAAGCGTAGATTGTCACCAATTTTGCTTCGTTCAGCTTGACCCAGTACCAGTGAGCCGCTATAGTTAGGCGTAATTGCAAGGCTCTCTGCAAAGTTGGTGTCGGCGTGCTAATTTTTGAACCAACGTCATTTGATTGGGAGACTGAGTGCATCTTAAACCTGTGTGCCCTGTCACAGTTACTGGGTCTTATGGTTGGAGCCAGGTCACCCACCTGTCTAGGCAGGTTCAAATGAGGTCGCCGCACGGCCCCGCGGAGAGCCTTAACTATCTTCTCTAAATCACCTCTTTGGCAAGAAAAACTGCTTTTCGCTTAACAAATGCATTAAACTAGTCCTATGAGAATATTAATGATTGGGGATATTGTCGGCCGTACAGGTCGCGCTGTAGTAGTAGAGCGTCTACGCGAGCTACGTAAGGAACAGAATATAGATTTTGTTGTTGCCAATGTTGAAAATGCCGCTGCAGGCTTTGGACTACTTCCTTATATGGGAGAAGAGTTGCTTGCTGCTGGTATTGATGTAATGACATCAGGCAACCATATCTTTGATAAGCGCGATATTATCGAGTATATAAAAGATCAGCCACGTCTGTTACGACCAGCCAACTACGCAGAAGATGTACCAGGTCGCGGTATTTGGGTAGGTGCAACAGCAAATGATATTAAGATTGCTGTCATTAACATACAAGGACGGGTTTTTATGGCGCCCACGGATTGCCCTTTTCGTGCTGCAGACCGATTGATTGCTAGTGTGAATGGAAAAGTTCGTGTAATCTTGGTTGATCATCATGCTGAAGCAACTAGCGAGAAGATGGCAATGGGATGGTATCTGGATGGTCGCTGTAGCGCCGTAGTTGGTACACATACACATGTGCCAACCGCAGATGAGCGAGTGTTGCCAGGTGGTACAGCCTATATTACTGATTTGGGAATGACGGGTCCTTATGATAGTGTTATTGGTATCGATAAGGAGATGATTGTAGATCGTTTTCTACGCGGGTTGCCGCGGCGCTTCGAGCCCGCTGAGCGTGGAACGCGCCTTTCAGGTGTAATCATCGACATTAATGAACGAACTGGGCAGGCGCGTACAATCATGCGTCTACAGGTACCCTACGATTAGTTATGCTGGAGGTCTATTATGCCGGAGCAGCCACCAAATCCGCCAAACCCGAAATATAAGCCAATACAGGCGCAGCCAACTAAACCACAACCTGCATCACCAGAGCCTTTTCCGCCTGAGCAGCGAGAGGCTCAATATCCTTATCCAAATCCTTATCCACCGCATCCTAACCGGCCAGCCGCGGGTGCACCACATCAATCATCTACGTCCCAGTATAAGCCACCTGATATTTACGATCCTGAACAGTATCAAGAGTACCAGCAGTACCAACAGTATCAACAATACCAACAATACCAGCAGCCCTATCAAACGCCTCCTCACCAGCAGTATCAACAGCCGCCACACTATTCGCCCTATACACAGTATTCGGAAGATAAGGGAGACGGACTAATACCTAGCCTAAAATTTGAGCCTAATTTAGCTGCAGCACTCTCTTATTCTCTCTTCTTTATTTCTGGGATCGGTTTTCTTGCCATTGAAAAGGATAATAAATTTGTGCGTTTTCATGCTATGCAGTCAATCCTCTTTAGTGGCGCATGTGTAATTCTCTTCTTTATTGGCACAGTGGTCTGGTCAACTTTTAGTATGTTCTTGGCAATGATCGGTCTCAATAGCCTGTTGATAGTCACTGGCCTGATCGGCAACTTGGTGCTGCTTGCGATTGTCACGATCTGGGTTGTACTAATGGTGCAAGCCTATCGTGGCGAGCGCTGGAAGCTGCCCGTAGTCGGTGATATGGCGGAACGCCAAATAGCTTCTACCTAATGGTCGATTAAATTAGTTGAAGCAGTTTGGCGGCCGATATCTGACGGAAGATGTCCTCCCCTGCTTGAGTAAAGAGCAATGAACCGACTATTGCTGCCGCAGCATGATCGGCCATAAGCCCAAAAAGTTCAAAATCGGTTTGTGAGAATGAACTTTTATGTCCCAGCAGATGATAAATGGCAATTACCCCAATAACACGCCCAAATGCTTTGAGGGGAATGCAGGCCATAGGCTCTTGTGTATTACCGCTTGCCATTGAGATGAAGATCTCACTAGTTTGTGCCGCTTTGTTAATGATGTTCTCGGCCAGAGAGAGCGAGTCATGTGCTGCGGCTGCCTCACCTTCACTGGCAATGATACGTAACTGACGACCAGGTTCATCTACCCAAAAGATCGCAAAAGATTCCGAGCCTACCAGATTGATGATGATCTCTTTGATTATTAAGATCACTTCACTGAACTGGAAAGTGGAATGCAAGCGGTGGATAGTAACATAGAGGTTAGCTAAGGTCTCATTCTGTTGTTCTACCTCAGTGTAGCGTGCATAATAGTCACGCGATTCCGACTCTGCTTTAGTGATCTCTTCTTTGATAAAGTCTAGTTCGTTTTGTAGCCGTAAATTCTCATCGACAAGTAACTGGAAACGTTCCTCTAGTGAACCGAGTAGATCTTCAGGCCGCTTACGTGGCTCGGGAGGAGTTTCTTTCCCGGTTTTAAGGCTTGCCACCATCAGACGTAATCGCTCGTTCTCCTTAAGGAGGTTCTCGGTAAAAGCTTTTGTGTCTTCGAGAATTTTGATGATCAGTTCCTGCTTGTTCTTGTCCGTCATAAATCTCCTTGTTCTCGCCGGGGCGAATAGGGGCTCCAGTGGGGGCATTATATCAGTATAAGAAAATTGGGAAAGCAAAAAAGTGTATGTCAACAAGATTGCGTGTGAAAAAAACAAGTGCCAGCCACTAGGGTCAAGCCCGGGGGAAGCTTCGACAACCGTCGGCTGGCACAGGTGGGTAGTGATCGAAACTGGATGGTAGACACCAAGTTAATATGTTTAATGGCAGCTCCATCCTAATTTGAATTTTACTCTTCTTTGGCGACCTGTCAACGTACAAAAAGCTGATTTAAGTTAGCTGCTATCTATACAATGGCCGGCTTTTAGGAGAGCCTGAGAAGCACTCTGTGCGGACTTGTCAAGTCAAAACAACGGGACAACAATATAACGCATTAACGCACAGCTTGCGGTTATCAGATACTCATATTGGGTAGGAAAATTCTCCCAATGGTGAAAAATACCAACGGCAGACTGGGCTAGGCCTGCAAAAAGAACACTCTGTTTATATACTGCCATAAAGATAGTGTAGTAACACTAAGCCATTTTTCTCCGCACTAATATTCTAACGGTCATAGATCAGTACGCCATTACCGCATTTTTGCATAGTGAAGACCATTTTTATGGCGCCACAGTAATTAATGCTGAGATATTCGAGAGAGGCACAGAAACCTAACCATAATTAACCAGGCATTGATGAGATTTTGGTCCGGTGTTTGCGTAATTGCTTAGTAAAGGTAGGCGTGAGCGACTGCCTGCTGGCAACCGTTGCCGCCAAGAATTTCATCCTTTGATTGAAATGCAAAAAGCAGGGAAGGAAGGTGTATATGCCAAAAACAACGAGAAGCTATATGGTTCGTCGAGGTCGTCGATATTTGATCGAGCGCACTCCGGAAGGAACCTTTGCGCGCTGGATTCCAGTTGGCGGTGCAAAGAAGACGGCTAAAGGTACCAAGAGTCGGACTGGTCGTAAAGCCACTGGTGTAAAGACGACTAAAAGTGTGACGGGCCGGCGCAAGACAGCTAATGCGCGTGCGCGTGCTCGTTACTAAGCAGATCGTTAAACAATAACAGACGACCTGTAACGGTTCAGAAGAGGAATCCGGACAAGGTCGTCTGTTAAGCTATTTCGCAATAATTGATCGTTCCCTAGATTGGCAAACTATCTCTAGAGTCTTGCAGACAACGATAGTTGTAGTTACTCAATAACTTTTAGGCAGTAGGTAGATAATTGCTGGTGCTCTTTATTCAAAAGTTGAATTGACGCTGCCGTGCTGCCTCATAGAGCAACACCGTTGCTGCTGCTGCGACATTAAGAGATTCTACCGTGTCGATCATGGGAATGGTGAGCCTTTTCTCTACTATCGTGGCGGCTGTTTCATCAAGCCCATGTGCCTCTTGTCCAAGCAACAATGCTACTGGCACGGTCCAGTTAAAATCGCTATAGCGACACTCTCCCTTTACATCTGCAGCCACCAGTATCAGACCAGCATTACGGCTTAGTTCTGCAATTGCTGATAGTCGTGCATTGATTATTGTAGGGAGACGAAAAGCCGATCCCATTGCTGCGCGTAGCGCCTTTAAGTTGAAGGGATCAACCGTACCTGGAGTAGTTATCAAACTATCGGCGCCGACTGCTTCAGCACTACGTATCAGGGTGCCAAGATTGCCAGGGTCCTGCAATTGATGCGCAATAACAACTAGCGGAGTCTGCTTTCTAATTGCATCTGTCAAATTTGCATAAGGCAGATGGGCAATTGCAACCACGCCTTGTGGCGTCTCTACATCACTAATTAATGCCATTACCGATTCAGTAACAAGCGCGCCACGACAGGGTAGATGTAGTAGTTGACTGTAGAGTTGTGTGCCACGATCTATGCTAAGCAATCGTTCTGTATAGGCTACTGCCTCGATATAGAGTTTAGCTCGGATTGCCTCCTCGACTAGACGCACGCCTTCGATGAAAATTAAATGGCGTTCTCGTCCTTCACGTATGGCACGCAGGCGTTTGACAAGAGGGTTTTGTCGGCTGGTAATCTTATCGATAATCATAAGGATGCTATGAATGATAACACTAATCTGAGACAACAGATCAATCAAGCCGCAGCGGTAGTGCAAAGTGGTGGAGTAGTAGCCTTTCCTACCGACACATTTTACGGACTAGGATGCGATCCTTTCAATGCCAAGGCAGTTGAAAAGATCTTTCAGATCAAACAGCGTCCCAATGATAAGGCCATTCTATTATTGATCGCTTCGCTGATTGCACTAGAGCAGATCGTCCTCCCGCTTGCAGAAGAGAGTACAATTAACCGGCGCTTTCAATTATTACGTAGTCATTATTGGCCAGGACCACTCACGATTGTACTACCAGCACATAGCGAACTGCCTGCCAATCTAGTCTCGGCTAGACATACTGTGGGGGTGCGTTATCCAAATTATCTACCTGCACAAGAGCTTGCTGCTGCAGTAGGGGGTGCAATTACTGCAACCAGTGCCAATCTAGCAGGCTATCCAAGTGTAAGTTCAGCTAGCGGGGTGCGTGCTCAATTAGGCGATAGTGTAGACTTCATCTTAGATGTAGGTAATAGTCCTGGTGGGGCGCCTTCCAGTGTTATAGACCTTACTGTAGAACCGCCTCAATTGGTGCGTGAAGGGGCAATTAATCGTGCTAGCCTGATGGCGCTACTGGACCGGCTAGCGGTATAGGGGGAGTTTATTTTGACAAGCGCGCAGCGCGAAAGCTACACTTTTCTCATCAAAAACTTTATCCCTGTCAAAGTAGGAAGCAAATTATGCCGAACCAACCGCTGCGGCCGTTAATCGGTATTCCCACGCGGCTTGAATACAAGGATGATATCTTTTACTTGCGGCGTTACTATGCTGAAGCTATCTATTTTGCTGGCGGCACGCCTGTTTATATCCCCCTCATCCCTGAATCTGATTACATAGAGTCATTGGTGAGTCGAGTGGATGCAGTGATGCTTTCCGGTAGTAATAGTGATGTGGATCCTATACGCTACGATCAAGCACCTCACGTCAAACTCGGTGCCATCGTTTATGAACGCGATGAGACCGATAATCTCTTGTTGCGTGCTTGTGAGGTGCGTAAGCTGCCCATACTGGCTATCTGTTATGGGATGCAAGCGCTCAATGTTTATCGTGGCGGCACACTCTTCCAAGATTTGGAATCTCAGGTAGAGGAAGTGATCAAGCATCAGCAAGTTGGGCAATATGCTCGGCCATCCCATAGTATAAAGATCAAGAGTGAGAGCCTGCTGGCAATCCTTGCTGGTGGCACGGCAGTACGTGTCAATAGCCATCATCATCAAGGTCTAGATCAACTGGGCCAAGATTTGGAGCCGATTGCCTGGTCTGCCGATGGGCTGGTAGAAGCGGTCATCAATGCTCGGCCCGACCAATTTGTTTTGGGGGTACAATGGCACCCAGAGGCAGGTTGGGAGAGGGATCAGCTCTCACAGGCGATCTTCAAACATTTTGTTGCCCGAGCTGCACGTAAATAACATTTTAATTATTGGCTAAGTAAGGGCACAGAGAATTCAGCGACGATAATTCTTGCTGGGTTCTCTGTGCCCTTTATGATTAAATAGAGTTGAGTTTGGTAGGGCAGCATATTATCTTTGCCAAGTAGCTATCTATGGGTTAAGAAAGGATAGTTTTATGGAGATATATATTCCTCAAGTGCCAGGTGGTGGGGGACAGACTCAAGGTAGCGGAGATGTATATACTATACAACCAGGCGATACTTTGGAGAGTATTGCCGCATTGTTTGCCATTTCATTAGGCGATCTGGTCAAGGCAAATTTTAAGGATGGCGCACCTGGTCAGTTAAATCCTGGTCAAGAGATCCTTATTCCGATAGGTGATAATATACAAGGTTTCGTTCCTTATATCATACAAGTTGGTGATACCTTAGATTCAATCGCAGCACAATTTGGTCTTAATAAATTTGATATATTACGCGCTAATCCACCACTGGTTCAGACCCCTCTCTTACCTGGTTCGACTGTCAAGATACCACAATTTACCAAGCCTACTGCACAAACACAGAACCAGCCACCACAAACCTATACAATGAAATTGGGCGATACCTTGACTGAACTAGGTAAACGCTTTAATGTGCCAACACAGGAGTTGGTACGCGCTAATCCGCAAATTCCTGATCCAGATCGATCCTATCCTGGTAAGACAATAAACTTTCCTAATTTACGTGATAACCAGATAGAGTCGCCAGTAACACAAAACCGGCCTTCAACCAGCACCGTCTCTGCTTTTGCGCTAGATAATCTCTCTAAAGTAAGATTTCAGTTACTGGAAGCACAGCAATCCACACAACCGCCACAACAGCTACAACAGCCACAGCAACTACCACTACAACCCGGATTTGGGATTGCACAGCAGTCTCCTAATGAGCAAGAGGGCGGCGAAGCACCAACAAAACGCAAGCGTAAAACTGCTATACCAGCGCCTTTTGATCAATGGGCAAGCTATATCTATGATGCTGCTGAGAAGTACGATATCGAAGCCTCACTGATTGCTGCGGTTATTTGGCGTGAAAGCGGTGGTAACAATATTGTTGCCAAGCATGGACATGGGTATGGACTAATGCAGATTGACGATCGACGTTATGGACAGTGGTTACGTGAACATCAACAGGGGCTTGAGCCAGCTTCCAATATAGATTTTGGTGCTGCGATTCTGCGCACTTACCTAGATCATTTTCAACAGCAACGTCATGCTGCCTTGGCAGCCTTTTGTGTTGGTGTAGAAGCAGTAGAGCAGGCGCTACAGGCTGGCCGTAATCCTGATAGTGTCACCACAGGCGGTAATTATGCTTTCGATATACTTACACAACAGGAGTACTTCAAGCGCTTCTTTGAGGACTAAATAGTATTAATGAAAGCCTAGATTGGGATTGTGTGTAAGCTTAGTGTCAGGCGCTCCTTGTCGGCGACGTATACGCTGAAGTAACAACAACACTTCATCAATACTATTAAGCAGTCGTTCTAGTTCGTTCCCTTCTAAATCATCTGCATTGATGGTCTGTAACAACTCTATCATTAGCGACAATTGTTCAACAAAGATTGAGCCTTCACTGGGACTAGTGATCTCAACTGCTGGGTCTGCTGATGTATCAATAAATGTTGCGACTACAGGTGGGGAGATAGCAGCCGGCGAAGGTATTTTTCCCAACTGTTGATCGATCTCCTGACGTAGTCTATGTGCAATCCATCGCTCACGTCGGCAGCGTGTAAGCAGTTCTTCTCGCAGATCTATCGCCTGTGATGCAGTAATGGTAAGGTTTTTAGCATTCAGACGCTTAAGCTGCAGCGCTTCAAAGAGAGTAATACGTCCCTGTTCTAAAAGTTGCTTGATATCGTTGGGGCAATCCAATATACGTAGGTTGTTATCAACAAAAGTACGAAAAGAGATACGCCCATGACTCTCTTGCTCAAGTAACTCTTCCATAGTTGCAACCACATCAGTAAGTAATGAATGTGGGAAACGTGAAGAACGGGTAAAACGCGCTGAAGGTGGATGGGCTTGGGCGCGGACAAAATTCGAGGCGGCTTGTAATAGTTGTACTAATGGCTGGTAATTTTTCTCTCGTACACTGGCAATATTAATATAAGGAGCAAGCTGTTGGTCTAGTACAGACAACAAGCTTTCCAATAGCTGCTCAATCTTTTTAGGCGATGAAAAAGGATCCCCTAACCGCCTACGTCTAGGCAAGGAGTTACGCATCTTATTGCTTTATCCCTTGCTGGCGTTTGATCTCTTCCAACTTGATCTCTGCCAGTTTACGATTGGCCTCCGCCAATTCTTCAAGATTACGCTCACTCTTCAATTGAGGTGTCTTATGGACAGTTTTTCGATCACTACCAATTAAGAATTTCCATACTAACGTACCGATAATAAAGAATACTGCCAACCAGAAGAGTACCTTGATAAGTAGACTCACCGCGCCGATTGCCATCCCTAGCAGCATCATACCAACTAAGAGAACAACAATACCTAAAAGCATGAGAAGAATAACTTTCAAGATCTTCATAACTATTTACCTTGCTGGCCAGCAGCATTGAGCGACAATATCCAATCGGCGAGTTCCTGACATTGTTGATCGGTGAACTCAGGATTCGCCGGCATCATCTCGTCGATCTGATAAGCACGGGGATTCTTAATAAGCTTGATGAGATCGTCTCGTGTACGTTGTGGTTTCTGAGAGATCTGATTGAGTGGGGAGCCAACTCCTCCTTCACCCTTCTCGCCATGGCAAACGGCACATTTTTCTAGGAAGAGCGCAGGCGCAGGGGCAACAGATTTTGTTGGCGTAATGTTAGCCGCTAACTGTGCACCTACTGACTGAGGTGTAAAAGGCGTAGCAAGGAATTTCTCCATATTCTTATGCTGCCGATCGAGTTGCGCACTCACTAGCGGATCACGTCGATCATCCCAGCGAGAGACCATTATCAATCCTACACTAGCAAGCAACACAACCGAAAGTAGCGCCGTAGCAATCGGTCTTTGTATGGGATTGCGTCGTGGCGAACGATCAACAAATGGCAGCAGAAAGAGTGCTGTAAAAATAAGTCCAGGCAGTATCACTGTTGGTATCAGCGCAAGTTTACCAGGAAAATATTTGAGTAACTGGTAAAGCGGTAGAAAGTACCATTCTGGGCGAGCAATATAGCTAGTGTCTGCTGGGTCTGCTTGTGGTTCAAGCGGTGCCGGCAGAAAATAGCTAAGCACAGCCATAATGGCGAAGAGTATTAAGATAAAGACACTGTCTTTGAAGAACTGCTTTGGATAGAATGGCTCAGTACGACTAACCGGCGCGCTGTGGAAAGGTCCTGCTGGGGTTGCACGTCGAAATAGAAAGAGGTGCATTACAATAAAGCCAATAATGATTAATGGTAGAATCAGCACATGCACAACAAAGAAGCGCGATAGAGTAAGTGTTGAGAGCGTTGTGCCGCCTAGTACGATACGTTCAAGCAGGTCTCCTATTAATGGCACGCCCGACATAATACTAACGCCTACTTTTGTACCAAAATAGGCCTTCTGATCCCAAGGTAGTAGATAGCCTGTAAAGCCAAAAGCAAGCACAAGTAGCAGTAATAACACACCTACTAGCCAGAGCAGTTCGCGTCGCTGCTTGTAAGCGCCCCATATAAAGGTCTGTGCTAGATGTAACACGGCAAGAATAATCATTGTGCTGGCGCCGTAATGGTGCAGACCGCGAATAAAATCACCAAACAATACTTCCTTCTGTATGTAGGCGACACTCGCATGGGCATGATCGGCACTAGGT
>JBFLVQ010000074.1:0-22519 GCA_040758525.1 Acidobacteriota bacterium | reverse complement strand
TGACGATCTCCAGCCAGCATACAGAACTTCCTGGTTCTGTGATCGCTAGCTATTAATGTGGCCAAAGCAGGATTGGCACACTCTATCAAGCGAGCTTGACCGCGATCATTCAAAGAGTGTTTCCAATTTACACATCCAAAGCGGTGTCCTTCTTGATAGAATCTCGCCCAGAACGGTGCGCCATTCTGGTCTTCTTCCTGTGCCATAAAATAAGAATATCATAGTCACTCAAGACCTATTACTGCCATCATTACAACAGCATTCTGTATTGCTGTTTTAGCGCGGATAAGCAATGGTTTAATCAGAATAATAGAGATGGTGGGAATGCCAGTTAGATATCGATAAGAATTTGCTGCTCAAGTTTGTAATACTCTTCAACGCGAGTGTGCTTCGGTTCATGGATAATAAATAGCGTTTTGCCAAATATATCCTTGATGTTTCTCCAGGCCTGAGAGCTGTCGCCTAGGTCATCCCAAACCACCAATTCAACTTCAGAGAAACTATTCCAGGGTGTGTCTCTCAACAGATCTCCAGCGACCGCGATTCGTCTAACATTATGTTTATCTCGAAGTACTTTTGCCGACTTGCGAGCAAGTTCTAAGGCTTCGGCTTTGCGGTTTTTGTCTTTAATGGGATCGCCCAATGCCAACAAGTTTTCTATCCACATTTTTGCAGGCAAAAGCGCAATGGCTTCCAACATACCAAAGGTCATTAAAGTCATCCCTAATACATTTCTCGTACCCTCATAGCCGCCAATAACAAGTCGGCCATCATAAAGTTCAAATTTTGACTCCGGTGTCCAGGCGATCAACTCCTCAGCAGTTATCTTTACCGGCGCAAGACTTATTCTTGGTGTGAATGGAATGCTGCCCCAATAAATATCAGCTTTATTATTGGGACGATGCACAGGCTCTGAAATAGGGCCTTCAACAAGGATACTGGATAGAGTATTGCGGTTCAATTCCGACCAACTACCAGTCCATATATTTTTGATGTCCAGCTTAATTCCAGGTAGACGAGAAGGGTTGTAGTAGCCATCTGAGTCAGAGAACGCCAAACAGAATGAACCGTTTCGCAATTGATATGCTTCAAATATTTTTTTCGCAGGATCAAGAATCCAATATTCGGGGACTCCTGCTTTCTCATACTTGCAGAATTTAAGAACTCGATCAGCCTCTTCAAATTCCCGGATCAATATCTCCATTACAATATCTGCCGGGCCATCAAGATAGTATGAATATTGTCGATCAAGATGTTCGTTAGCGAGAAAATAGATATCCGGCGTAAAAACATCTTCGCCAAGCTTCATTGCAAGATCACGACCCAAACAATCTCCCCAATGGCGAATCTTCTCATAGAAATCCATTATCAATTTCCATCGCACTTCATTATGAGCATGGAATTGTTGAACTTTGATCGGGTACGCAATTTGCCAGTGAGAATAACTCTGACTCCATTCTAGCCATTCTTGAGCGTGCTTTTCAGAGTTTGGTTCTCTTAACACGGGCGGCAATATTTCAGCATATATATTTCTGATCGCTTCCCACCAAAGCGTAATTGGCGCCAGTGCTATCGCCGCATCAGCTCCCCAACCAGCTAGGATCAATTGCATAGTAGCAAGACTATTCTTCAGGTTGTTACTGATAATCAGCTTGTTTTCTATTAACTCGATTTTGTGCTCAGCTAAAGCAAAATAAAGGTCTAGCTTCAGGCTCTCCAATGTTGTCATAACTATATCTATTCAATCACAAATTTCTGTGTGGTTATGAAGCTGTAGACTGCTGTCTCTTGTTTGATGTTACCGCAACAATAGAGCAAGGCAAATACTATATTATTGGAAAAGTTACTAAACATAGGTAAATGAAACAATTATTTCTCTTATCAACCAGATCGACTTCAATGTAGGTATCAATGTGGGTATAGACTAAAATAGCCACCTTGTGGGTGGCTAAGTAATTGAATCTATTTATGAGCCGTGGTGGGATCGAACCACCGACCCGCAGATTAAGAGTCTGCTGCTCTACCAGCTGAGCTAACGGCCCAAACTCTTGTAAAGACTATTTTTTTGAAGGAGGAATTATTGCATGCCGTAATAGTGTTTGCAAGCTTTCCCGGAGGGTTTAATCAAGCATTTTGTTGACTCTATTGGTTTCACAATAATTTTTAATTAAAGAGTGTATGCTTGCTAATATATTCTAATGTGTTGAGCAGCCGTAACAGATTCTTGTCAATAGGAGTCTGTATAGGCAATAGGCATAACACCCCACCTAAGCACCATAATGGTGCAGCGATTCTCCCCCATTAATCGGCTCTTGACTCTTTCAGTTTGGTAAAACCTTCTCTTCTTTGCAAGCTGGTGAGGAACCATAATTGCCTCATATTACCCTAAGTACAACCATATTGAACGCATTCCAGGAGGACGTCTTAATGCGAAAATTCTGTTTTGGATTGTTAGTGCTTTGTCTCAGTATATTGCTCAAGAGTGATAATGTATTAGGTCAACAGATTGTTTCTGACCCACAATTGAATCAAGCATTGAATGGGTTCCAAGAGCGATTCTCCGAATTTATTCAGAGTCGCCCAGAGTTACTGAGAGGAGCCGTACCGCCTGTTCAGTTATCAGCTACAGTAAAAAAGATACGATTCGATTTTAATCAGCAGGGTGAATATGCAATCAGCTATGGCAAGCTACAGCTTTCCTCAACAAATCCAATTAGCGCCAACCGTTTTGTTCTTACGCTATCTATTACCCGTATTAGCTTGAATGGTGATGCAACGTTGGTGATTGTTGATAAAAAAGGACGCTCCTTCAACTTACAGTGTCCCGGTAACCAATTCATTGTTAATGCCGGCTCTTTTAGCACACAAGTCGAGATTAACAATACTGACCGTCCAGGCAGTGTTTTATTGAATAATCGTTTGGTCAATATTGATACGAAGTCGATTACGGTGAACCTTCCTTGCCTACAGAAGAAGAGATTGAGCGACGAGCTTGGCGTAGAGCTTGCCGCTACGGAATCGCAGACATTGATGCTGGATGGCGCAACCATTTCTGATGGTACAATCCTTTTAGATCAGTCAAGCCTAGATGGAATCGAATCACAAGTATCAGATCTGTTTGCTGAAACATTACCACAAATACTGACACAGGGAGCAGCACCTAGCCAGGGTACACTAGATAAGGTCAACAGTGGGATACAGAGTTCAGCTACACAACCAAATTCTGCTGTTACCATGACGGCTGGATCAACTGCAATGACAACTGGCACAAGTGTCGCAACGGCAGCTTCGTCACCTTGTAGTGGCACGGTTTATAATGATGTTAAAGCGGTAGTTGCAGATCTCTCCAATATTGCTGCACAAGCCAATGCTAATGGGTTCAAGACAGCAATGCAGCAATTCATAAATGATCTAAAAGCTATTCTGCCAACCCTATCACCGCCTAGTCAGACGACCGTACAGCAGCTTATTAATGATCTTAACGCGGCCGTTGCAGATGGCAAGATCTCTACACCTGAACAACTGACACTAGTGAATGATTTCTACAATCTGGTGCTTAGCACTGGCCTTACTTCCAGCCAATTCGAAACGATCAAAAATGATCTCATAGCGGTAGCAAACACGCTTACGGGTATTTCTACTGCACAACTACAGACGGACTTGCAGAAACTCTCTACAGATGCAAAATCTTGTTTAGGTCTATAAGCCCTCTGGCCTGATAGAATGAAACACCATATAGGCTGTCGGAAACAGTCCGGCAGCCTATTGCTATCTGTGAGTTAGCAAAGTTGTAATAAATTGTAAAAAGATGTGAAAAGTTTTAGTATGCAGAAACATCCCTCAGCAACCTCGCGTATTATCGCTATCAACTGACAAAATCATCAGAAATTGAGGGGGATCGCCTATGCGTACTTCCAGAAGAGATTTTATTAAGACTATTCTTGCCTCAAGTGGGGCAATCGGTTTGGGTATGGTATCGCCCGCCTTAGCTTCCTACCAAGAGGTGGCCAAGGCTGCCAAACCACTACGTATTCTAATACTGGGGGGCACAGGTTTTATCGGTCCTTACCAGGTAAAGTATGCACTAGCACGAGGGCATAAAATTACCCTCTTCAATCGTGGCAAGACAAATCCACAACTCTTTCCTGAAGTAGAGAAACTAGAAGGTGATCGTAATGGTAAACTAGATGCACTCAAGGGCCGCGAATGGGATGTTGTCATCGATAATCCATCCACGCTGCCTCGTTGGGTGCGCGACAGTGCACAACTGCTGAAAAACTCTGCCAAGCAGTACATATTTATTTCCACAATCTCAGTCTATGCCGATACTAGCAAACCCATCAATGAGACCTCTGCAGTTGCTACTATTGCTGATCCTACAGTAGAAAAGATTACTGGCGAGACCTACGGTGCGCTTAAAGCATTAGCCGAAAAAGAGGCAGAAAATGCCTTTCCTGGTCGAGCCTTAATTATTCGTCCTGGCTTGATTGTTGGTCCAGGAGATTTCTCGGATCGATTCTCATATTGGCCGGTGCGTATAGATCGTGGTGGTGAAGTGCTGGCACCTGGTGAACCAACCGATCCTGTACAATTCATCGATGCGCGCGATCTGTCTGAGTGGTGTATACGAATGGCTGAGCAGGGCGAGGTTGGTGTTTATAATGCAACTGGGCCAAAAGCTGCCCTCTCAATGGCGGAGATGCTTTATGGTATTCGCGCGGTAACAACCGCAGATGTTAAGTTTACCTGGGTAAATGCAGATTTCCTTGCTCAACATAAAGTCGCGCCTTGGGCAGAACTACCGGTTTGGCTGCCACCTAGTGGTGCAACAGCGTGTTTCGCAAGTGTCAATATAAACCGCGCCGTTACAAAGGGACTGACCTTCCGTCCGCTTGCCGAGACTGCCAAAGATACACTGGATTGGTACAAGACACGGCCTGCAGAGCAGCAAGCAAAGTTAAGAGCAGGACTAACACCTCAGCGTGAGACTGAAGTGTTGGCTGCTTGGCATGCAAAAGGCAAGCAGGCGTAGTAAGAGTTTCTTGAGTATTTTCCAGTCAATATCAGAATGGGTTTCTGCATGCGGGTCCTACAAAAGATTGTAGATGTTAAAGAGCATGAAGTAAGTACGCTGCTGCTGTCAGTAGTGTACTTCTTCTTTATTCTCTCCAGCTATTATGTCATACGCCCGATCCGTGATGAGATGGGTGTAGCAGGTGGTGTTGACAATCTGCCCTGGCTATTTACTGGCACAATGGTAGGTATGATAATCGCTAACCCGATCTTTGCTTCGCTAGTTGTGAAACTTCCTCGACACCGCTTCATTCCTCTTGCTTATCGTATTTTCATTCTGCAACTGTTGATCTTCTTCCTACTGCTAACAATACTGTCAAAGACACAAAGTATTTGGGTGGGGCGCATCTTCTATATTTGGACCAGTATTTTCAATCTCTTTGTGGTTTCGATCTTTTGGTCCTTTATGATAGATATCTTTGCCGTAGAGCAGGGTAAACGACTGTTTGGCTTTATCAGTGTGGGCGGAACACTAGGATCTGTTTTAGGTGCCGCAGTCACCAGTATATTGTCAGAAAGACTGGGCCCAGTAAATCTATTACTTATTAGTGCGCTATTGCTTGAGGTCGGTGTACAGTGCGCACGCAGGTTTCCTGTTTTTGTTACAATTAGCCAAGACCCCACACAGCAATCGACTGTTAGGGAGAATGTGATAGGAGGTGGTGTGCTAGCTGGCGTTAAGCATGTTTATGCCTCTCCATATATGCTGGGTATTTGTGCTTACATGCTGATCTTTACGATAACCAACACCTTCCTCTATTTTCAGCAATCCGATATTGCTGCGCGCAACTTTGTTGATCGGGCAGCTCGTACAGCCTTTTTTGCTAAGATTGATCTAGTTGTTAATATTTTGACAGTTTTAATTCAGGTATTTCTCACGGGCCGCGTTATGCGGTTTTTGGGCGTGAGTATTACCCTGGCTTTATTATCAATAATAAGCTTAGCTGGCTTCACAGTTGTGGGAGTAAAACCTATCTTAGCGCTCATCGTTGCTTTCCAAATACTACGTCGGGTAGGCAATCTTGGGTTTGCCAGACCAGCCCGTGAGGTTCTTTTTATCGTACTGAGCCCAGAGGATAAATATAAGGCTAAGAGTTTTATTGATACTTTTATCTTTCGTACTGGTGATCAAATTGGCGCTTGGGCATATCCAGCGCTAAACTGGCTTGGCTTCAGTATTGCAAAAATACCGTTTGTTGCTATACCACTATCGTTGATCTGGCTAGTAGTTAGTATTTGGCTAGGACATCAACAAGCTGTTATGGTGAGCAATTCTCAAGAGAGTGAAAGCCATGCAGAGATAGTCGTCACTAAAATGTCAGATGAGCATATTCCTGTTTCAGATCCAACCTAACTAATGTGCTGGCAAAACAGCACTAGAATGGCTTGCCCTTGCCAAGTTGGTCTCTTGTGTGGCTGGATTGGCCAGCGCCGCCGCAGTCAACAGCACTAACAGTATCCAACATATATCTGCGATCAATAGATGCACTAACTGCAACCAGATGGGAGCCAGCCAATAGACATTTAAGGCACCAACACCAAGCTGAAAGAGTGAGAGACTGAGGAAGGCATAAGCAAAGCGTGTTGTCCAAACAGTCGAATAGCGAAGTTGCACAAAAAACAGTGTACAGATCGAAAAAGTAATAGAGATAATGGCAATAATTGGATGTAGCAGACGTAGACGAATTAGAAAATGTGCGGTTGGGGAGAGATCTTGCTGCAATGCCTGTGTTAATGAGCTAGCAGGAAACAAGGTATCACCAAGTGCAGCCACTGCGCCGCTAACACCTAGAATCAGTATTCCCAACAGACTCAATCCTAATGTTAAAGCGGCAGGCTTCCTTGCTCGCAATTGCCAGTGCTGTCCGCCCGAGGCCCACCAAGCTGTTAGAGTCAATGCCGCAATGAGTAGAAAAGTATTGATTAGATGAGCAGATATTGAGAGCGCACGAGCAATCGATCTATTCTCGGCTACCAGTTCAAAGATTACCAAACCGGCGCCAATCAGCGCTTCAGTGAATATAAAAAGTATTGATAATACTGCACCAATACGCACAGGATGTTTGCGTTGATAAATGCGAAATGCCCATATCAACATTCCTACAACCAGTAAAAGGGCTAGGCCACTAGTGAATCGATGAGTAAATTCGATCAAGGTTTTAATGTGTGGAGTGGTGGGAATAACTTCTCCATTGCAGAGTGGCCAATGACTGCCACACCCTGCGCCTGAGCCTGTCGAACGCACATATGCGCCCCAGACAATTACTGCCAAATTGTAGGCTAATACTCCCCAAACATAAATTGCGAATCGATCCAATCTCATTTTGTTCCCTTGATTCAAACGATTTCCAGTACAAGCAGCTTGAATATACTACTGTTTTTTCAGATCCACTAGCATTCACGGCTGGCTTTTCGGCTGCCTCATCAACACTGCCAATAAAATAGATAGGTTTATACAACATTAGTAAATGATTCCGAAACGGAGTTGAGTTATAAGTTTTTTGCTGTGATCGATAACTAACCCAATAAACTATCAGAATTTCTATTTGAGAAAACAATGGAAGTTTAATTATAATTTTTTAAAACCTTGCAATAGGACTTGCCGTATGGTAGAAGTATAAGGCTTTCATCAAAACTTAAGGTGAGAAGTTCAAAAATGATACTCAAAGGATATACCACGAAAGTAGGAACAGGTTGCGCGGCCCGACCTAGGGCGATAAAGCCGGCGTGTTCCCGAATATCCTTTGTGGCCGCCGCCCATCCCAATTGGCTGTCATTATATCTATATATGTTGCGTGGTGAGCAAGGTATCGGTAGAGCTAGAACAGAAAAAGAATTCTTTACCGATAGCTGCTTTAACCAGCAGCAATGATTCAGCGGGAGCGAGCCTCTCGCTCCCAATAATCTCAAAAAAATAGTAAAGAGAAATTAGGAGCGAGTCGCTTCCAGGCATTTGGCGGAACGACTTCGCTCCTTTGTTTTTTTGGTAATTTTTATTGTGGAGACGTGGCTGAATGGCTAAGGCAACGGTTTGCTAAACCGTCGAGTGAATAGCTTGTGTAGGTTCGATTCCTATCGTCTCCGTATACCATAGAGGAATCTTTGATCTTCTCTATGGTGAAAAATATCTGCGGAAGTGGCGGAATAGGTAGACGTGCCAGAGACAGTATCTGGTCCCATTTATGGGGTTGCGGGTTCGAATCCCGCCTTCCGAATCTTGGATTCGTAGCTCAGTTGGATAAGAGCACAAGCCTCCGAAGCTTGTTGTCGCAGGTTCGAGTCCTGCCGAATCCATTCTCAATTGTGGAGCAAGCCACAATTGATCTGCGGGAGTGGCGCAATAGGTAGACGCGCGGGCCTCAAAATCCCGTGCCATTAGGTATGAGGGTTCGACTCCCTCCTCCCGCACTATTGTATGGGCCGGTAGCTCAGTAGAAGAGAGCGTCCGCCTTCTAAGCGGAAGGTCACAGGTTTGAATCCTGTCCGGCCTGCCATTAAAAATCTATCGCTATTTGATGAATCGCTGTCTGAGAAATTATCATTGAATTATTATCCATTTGGAGTTGTAGGTAGTACTCTTAATAGGAAATAATTGACAATAGTATTATGGTATACCCATCGAAGAAATCCGATCACCAAATCGTAAGGAGAGCTTATCATGCCAGCTTTACAGGAGTCGTCCAAACCAAATCCTGATCTCAAAAGTCTAGATCGATTGGTCGGCATATGGAAGATATCCGGCACAGTTCAAGGTTCTCCAGCCTATTACCGAGGTAAGTTTAGTGATGATGGCAGCACCTTGACAGGTGGTTGGGTATGGCCTGGTGGTGGATATGAGTCTACTATGACTAGGATCAAGTAGACAGCTTATTAAGGTAGATCCATTACTGCTTGGTGGAATATCTGCTGACTGAGCGATCTTTTTCTTAAGAGATAAACAACGAATGGGTGATATTTTCGCTATAATAGTTTTATTTAGTGAAGCGAGGAGAATTCGCGATGAATGCATATATTTTAACTCGCCGTGAGTTGCTACAATTGTGTGGAGCTAGCGGCGTAATATATTTATTTGGAGGAATGGTGAGTAAAAGTCAAACCTTGCTGCCAGCAAAGACTGCTGTTGATCATCTGCTTCTTGGTGTCGCTAATCTTGATCAAGGAATTACTTGGTTTGAGAGAATGACTGGTGTTAAAGCGATCATAGGTGGAAGCCATCCCGGTGTTGGTACACGCAATGCACTCATTTCGCTGGGCGACAGACAGTACCTTGAAATCATAGCACCCGACCCTTTACAGACATCCTACAACTTTTTCATTGATCTACGAACACTCGCCGAGCCTAAATTAATCACCTGGGCAGCCATAACCACGGACATTATGGCAACTGCTAAGAATGTTCGTGAAGCTGGTTATCAAATCTCTGGCCCTAGGGATGGCTCTAGAACAAGACCAGATGGAAAAATACTTAAATGGAAGACTATGGGAGTGCTAAACAAGTCTGAACTACAGGGAGTAGAGCCGATTCCATTCTTTATTGAATGGGCGAATGACTCGTTGCATCCATCACAGGATTCACCATCAGGCTGTGCCCTGCAATCGTTTGAAATGGAGCACCCTGATCCTATGGGTGTGATTGATACGCTGAAAAAACTTGGTATCGAAGCGAAAGTAGAACAAGCAAAAGAGGTCAGACTTAAAGTAGTACTGAAGACACCAAAAGGCAAAGTCGAGTTGAGTTAACAAGAGGATATCATAAAGTATGGACAAAAAATGACTTTATGAAAATGGGGTTGATATAATTCTGATATTTAGTAAGGAAAATGAGCTTATTTGTAGATCAATGCATTACTCTCTAGGCACAAAGTCGTTTTGGTAAATCAGTTTTACACCTAATTTTCAACTCAAGACTCGCATTAAGTTAACGGTGTGGATATCCACAATCTTGTATGTCTTTCTCCACTCCACGTTGTGTGGACGTAGGGCTGTGTTTATTTCTCTGGGCGCCAATAATAAAAATCGCGAAGTTTCCAATAAGAAATAAGTGAGCTTTGGCAACTATGCGATTATTGCGTTACTATTTAGGCAATATCTCATTATACAAACCTAAGATAGTAGTCTCGCTCTGTATATTGGTGCTACTTTCTGCTCTGTTGATTATATGGAAGATCAGCAATCAGGCACACCAACAACTAGCACGAGCACACACACAGGTTGCCACTCAAGATAGACTCTCATTTAAAAAAGACATCCTCTCAACCATCACTAGTAATGAGATCAAAATATTACAAAGCACACAGAACGTACGAGCCATAGTGCAGTTTAAAGATTCTTATTTTATCGCTACTGATGGTGGGTTGGTAGAGCTTTCACTATCAGGACAACAGCTACATCGTTATAACGTGCTCAATGGATTGCCAGAGAGCGATCTAGTTAGCCTAGCGGTCTTGCATTCAAGACTCTATATAGGCACACGCAGTCAAGGATTGGTAGTTTTCGATGGTGAGCACTTTGAGCGCTACTACTGGCCTAATCATCATCAACAGGCAATCAGCGTATTACTTACAGATAATGGTAGGCTGCTAATAGGAACATTTGCAGGTGGATTGATTGAATTTGATGGCAAGCAATTTAAGGAGATCAAAGCTGGTGCAGACCAGCAGCGGTTGGTAGGTATTAATTATCTAGCAAAGATTGGTACGCGCCTTTATGTAGGCAGCTATGCCGATGGTCTGTGGGTACAAGAAGCAGGACGTTGGCGCCATATCACTACTGCAGATGGATTGCTTTCAAACCGTATTGTAGCAGTAGCAGCAAATGATCAGCATCTCTGGGTAGCCTCGGATTTTGGTCTGGTAGTTTCAGGAATCAACCTACCACTAGAGGCAGGATCAAGAACAACAAAAGATTTTCAAACCCTTGCTATCCTACCTTCGTTAGCAGGCTTGATGAGATATGGCAAGGATATTCTGCTTTGTAAAGATAATGGTGAGATCTTTGTACTGGCGGAAAAGAGTGGATTTGCAAAACAGGCAACTGTGAAAGAAGTATTGTGGGAGAGACCGCACGGATTGACCAACTGCCGATTCATTATCGACGATAATCAATTCTGGTTACTAAGTAGTCTAGGCATCTGGCAAGTAAATGATAAAAAGCTACCTGCTGTAAAGAACTCAATGCCACAACTATCATTAGTCGCTTTTAGCCAACTTGATGATTCTAATATGCCTGCTAGCAATCTGATCTCTGCATTAGCATTCGATGCCACTGGCCGACTTTGGTCAGGTAGTTTTAGAAATGGCTTAGACATCTTTAATCTAGCAGGAAAAAGGACTCTACACCTAGAATCCGATACCATACGCGAGATCAATTTTCTCCTTTATGATAAACAAACAAAACATATGCTGGTAGCAACCTCACAGGGTGTGATCAGCTTTGATGATACATTGAATACAGAATGGATCACAACTTCACAAGGTTTATTGAGTAATGCAGTCTCGCACATTGCATTGATGCCTACCCAAACAGCAAACAAGACGCTTTCTACTCACTCAACAAATTCAGCAATGCTGCTTGCTACGAGCCGAGGATTGGCTATCGGCACACCAGATCGACTACATGCATTAACCAGTTTACACGGCCTGCCAAGTAACAACCTTTACACAGCATTACCATATGGCAAAGCAATCTATGTAGGGACCTTGGGAGGACTTGCGGAAATCGAATCCAACCGAGTGGTGCGTATCTTCAAGGATTCCAATTCAAAACTTACTCATAACTGGATTACGGCGGTTTGTAATGTTGGCCCACACCTCTTTATTGGAAGTTATGGTGGAGGTGTCTTCGAGCTTATGCCAACTGGAGAACTGCGTAGCTTTGCCGTTGAGATCGGAAAATGTTCGGTAAACCCTAACGCGATGTTTAGTGATGATGAGCGGCTCTATGTCGGTACACTGGATGGCGCTTGGGTGCTGGAACTAGATTCGCAAAAGTGGGTACGACTCAAAGCTGAATTGCCTGCGCCAGTAGTATTGAGTATTAATGGCAATGGTAAGAGTATCTATTTCGGTACTACAGCAGGGATTGCACAAGTGGCGCCAGGCTATTGGGAAAAATTGTTTAACCGCGCCATCAGCGCAGAATGAGAGTTAGTTATGCAGATCAGAAGCAGGGCAGCGGTATTGCCAATATGTCTATTACTCTTTCTTCCTTGCTATTTTTCTGTGCAATTGAGTCAGGCCCAATCTGGTGTGCTAATACCATCCTCACAAGAAAAACCAAACGATCAGATACTTTCACTACAAGTGATGAATGTTGATGTAAAGATCGACAATCAGCATGCCCATGTGAAAGTACTACAGATCTTTGACAATCATGTTGCCCAAATATTGGAAGGAAAATATCTATTCGCATTACCACGAGAAGCCACTATTGCAGATTTTGCTGTTTGGGATGGCGACACACGTATACCAGGTGTGATTATGGAAAGAAGGAGAGCCAATGAGATCTATGCTGAGATTAAAGCGCAGCAGATTGATCCTGGCCTATTGCAGCAAGACGATGAACATGGTGGTACATCAGCCTTCTCAGCAAAAGTCTTTCCAATCCCATCCTATGGTACTAAGCGATTAGAATTGGAATATACAGAGATATTGTCTATTGAAGGTCTCGCCTCACATTTCGGTTTTCCATTGAAGCCTTCATTTGGCGATCCACAGCAGGTTGCAGAATTCAATCTGCATATACATATTGTTAGTGAATATCCACTGCAGCCTCCAGAGTTTCGTTCTAAAACCTATTCAATGCGTACGATCAAGTTTAGTCCTAATGAATACGAGTTCGATTTTCATGCTAAAAACATAGCTCTACAAGAAGACCTTTCTTTAGATTACAAGATCGATATTCCAACTAGTCTACTTTCATTTATTGCTTATCGTGCTCCAGAACAGATTTCTGCTTATGATCTAAAAGATCCTACATTGGCAGCTAATAACCCAGATGGTTATTTTGAGGCAAAGGTTATCTTCAACGAAGAGAAGACCAAGGCAGAGCCACTCCCCTCACAGCCACGCAATCTAGTGTTAATGCTTGATACATCCCTCTCAATGCATGGCGAGAAGTTAGTACGCGCAGTAGAGGCAGTAGAATATTTCTTACATAACTTGACACCACAAGATCAGTTTCATCTTCTACTATTTAACGAAGAAGTATTAGCATTATCTCAAACACCATTACCAGCAACGCCAGAGAACGTCGAACGAGCACTCGCCTTTATCAAGGGCTCATTACTTTATAGTGGAACAGATATTAAGAAGGCACTATTGAAAGGTCTAGAACTTGCCTCAACACTACCATCTGATGATCGTAGTATCGTACTAATTTCTGATGCCAATGCTACGCTAGGAACAACAGATCTAGAGAAAATAATTGCTGTGTTCAATAACACAGAGAGTATTAGGTTATTTGCATTTGGGATCGGCAGTGATGTTAATGCTGCGCTATTGCAAGAACTGACCGAGCGGTGCCAGGGCTATTTCGAGCAAGCTCGCGAAACGGAAAATATTTCTGCAAAACTAAAGATCTTCTTCGATAATGTTGGTAAGCCCGGTATCGAACAGTTGCAATTTGTTGCTACTGACAAAGCAAATTTCTATCAAGTCTATCCTACTAATCTTGATCATGGCTTTGATGGTGCTAGTTGTGGATTTGTTGGACGTTACCGTAAACCTCAGCCACAGACAACCATTGGCCTGCAGGGTCAATATGGAGAACGTCGTATAAACTTCTCTCGAACTGTCTTGTTGCCCGACTTTGATGACACACACGCTCACCTACCACGATTGTGGGCACGCGCACGTGTTGATGCGTTATTGCATGAGATGGATATTCACGGTGAGCGGGAAGACTATATTGCAGAGATCATACGCCTTTCACAAAAATATAAATTCGTCACTCCCTATACAGCCTTTATTGCAGCGCCCAGGGCACTACTACGTCCAAGGCTAATACAACCTGGCGATCCAGTCATTCGTGTAAAAACAGATGCTTCGATCAAATCTATCTTTGTTGTACTACCATTTGGAGAGACACTTCCACTCAAATATCTGCCGGTAGAAGATGTCTGGGAGACAAGATTTTTTGCCCCTGCTTGGATGCCAGATGGGACATATCATTGTCGTTTATTGCTAACTGATAAAACTGGTAATGGCTACCAAGAAGAGAAGAGTTTTGTCATTGACAGTCATCCACCAAAACTGAAGGTTCAGTTACCTACACAAGTTGTTAAGGCGGGCGATGAATTGTTGATACGGGCTGCTGCCGATCGTGACACATCAAGACTAATTGCAAAGATGTATGGTGCACAGCCAGTAGAACTCTACTGGTCACAGAAAGAGAAGATCAATATAGGAAGATTGCGGATCCCAGCAGGATTGGCAACAGGTCAGTATCTGCTAACGGTAGCCGCAGAGGATTTCGCTCATAACCAATCGAGTGTGGAAATTGCCATAGAAGTAGTGGGGCGTCTATGAAAAAAACTGGCCTTAGTGTACCAAAATTGTTGGCTATAGTTGCACTAGCACTATGTCTGGCGGCTACACTGCTTGTTCCTCAACAAGCTGCTGCTGATGCTGAAACTAACAAAGCGAGTGCCATTAAAGACGATAAGATAAAGGATGAAAAGAGAGAGCAGATCGAATCGGCGCTCTATACACGTACAGAATTCTTTGGCACACAAGCGCTGGTCTCTTACCCAACTATGGAGGCACATAATCGACTTGTCGATCTGCTCAAGAAGTATCCTGATGATGCAGAGATCTACCAACAATTAGCACAACTCGATGAACAGTTGGGCGATTTTGCACAAGCAGAAAAGAGACTAGCGCACTACGTTGAACTAAACCAACAGAGTGTTTCGGCATTAGTCTATTTAGCCGATTTTTACGGTAGAACAGCGCAGTTTGCAAAACAAGCAGAAGTACTGGAAAAGTGTCTCTTGCCATCATCTGGAGTAGAACGTGCAGAGATCTTGCGGCAATTGATCGAGTTAGCGAGAGTGCACCGTTTGAGCAAATATTTACAGTCAGCTTTCTATCAACAGATCATTAAACATGATCCATCTGTATTTGAAGTCATTGATCAATACATCGAAAAGCTGAAAGAGGAAGAACATTATCAGGAAGCACTAGAGACTCTACGTCAATATAAAGCTCAGTTCCCAGATCAAAAGATCTACCTGCTTGAGAAAGAGGTTGAGCTACTTATTACTATGGATAATGAGAAGGAGGCTGAGAGGGTTTATGTAAAAGCTTTCGATCCTTGTTGGCGAGAAGATTTAACAAACAAATTCTACAGTTTTCTTAGTGACCATGATCGCTATCGTGCTTATGGCCGTGAACTGAAACAGGCCTTTAATCGCAATCCCACTGATTATGAACTGGCAATTCGCCTGCTCCATTTCTCCAAACATGATTATGACTTTTCTCCAGAGACTTTTGTACAGCTTGAGAAAGCAAGAGCAGCACGTGGTATACGCTGGCAACCACACGAACTTGCTGCAATTGCTGATATTCTGATTACGACTGGCTATGGTGAGATCGCTACACGGTTTCTCTACACACTCTATCTACAAGGTGAATTAAAGCCTGGTAGCGAATTGCGTGCAAAAGTGCTCTATCATATGTTTCGATTACTGATCGAGGCAAGATACAAAAAAAGTGCGCTGACAAAAGGTGATCTGCAGTTCTATCAAGATATTGCTACTGCCGATCCACATCCAGGAATAATTGGTGGAATCCTCTCATTATTAATGTCAGATACAGCGCCTAAAGAAGAGTTTGAATTAGAGCAACGTATTGCTGCTAAATATCTAAATCGGGCTGCTGCATACCGAATCTTTATTGCTTACAAGCAAGAGTATCCAACATCTCCAGAATTGGCTCAGATGTATCTGGATATTGTGCAATTTTATTCTGCGAATGGTGAGTCAAAGATAGCGTTAGAAGCGCTTAATGAATTTGAGCAACGATACCAGAAAGCCACACGGTTTCCAGAAGTGGCTATAAAACTTGCAGACTGTTATATACGGCTAGAGAAGTATAAAGAAGAGCGCGAAATCTATCTGCGTATAATGGACTATTTAGGAAAGCATCGTAACCCTGGTCAATGGCTTATGCCTATCTTGTCTAATGTAGAAGGTGCTCCAGTAGTTAGCAGTTATCCACCGACATCTAATGCTGGTATCAATATTAGAGATGAGAGTGATGAAGTAGATCTAAGCAGTTATTCATATGACTCGTATGAAGAGACTAGCCAACAACCCTATAGTTTATTAAAACCAACCGAGACGGTAGATTATGATGTTGTACTAGCACGTTATGTAGCATCACTGGCACGCGAAAACCTTACTACCGAGATATTGGCACTCTATAGCAACGAGATCAAAAAATATCCAGATGAACAGGGTCTTTACGAACAAATGCTACAATGGCTGGGTCAAACTAACCTGGTAGAAGAAGAGTTGAAAGTCTACCAGCAAGCACTCAAACAGTTTCCTACCATGATTTGGCACGATCGTATGGCACGCTGGTTTATCAGGCATGAGCGTAAGGAAGAGTTTGCTCAATTTTCACGCGAATTATTAATGAAGTTAGAATCTACTGAGATAGAGAGCTATCTAACCCAATTCATCGACTCTGCTAGCTACTCTTCATATCCAGATAATTTTCAAAAGAATCTTTATCTAGGTCTATATAGTTTTGCACATCACCGTTTTCCTCATAATATCGTGTTTGTTAATGGACTGTTAAAATATTATCAGGCCAATAATCAGTGGCAGGAATGGCAGAATCTGTTGGCACAGTACTACTTTGAATCATACGAAATGAGGAGACAGTTTCTTGAACATTTAGCTAGCAAACGAGAGCTGCGTACCTATTTAAGTCGTGCTTATAATATTATTGAATCAAATACAAGGTCAGACACAGAGCGGCTAACAACACTCCCTTATAAACTTTTCCGTGCTGATGCAGCAATCTGGTTATCAAATTTCGAAGAAGCAATTGATGCTTATCGAGAACTGAACAGGCTTTACCCAAATCGTTCAGAGTTTGCTGGACGATTGGTTACCTTGACACGCTCATTTGGTCAACACAATCGCAAATTCCTAGAAGAAGCTGCTGCTGTACAACACAATCTTGCTGAAGCAATGCCAGCTTCGATTGATAGTCGCACTCGTGCAGGAGAGATTCAGGCAGAATTAGGAGATTACCGTGGTGCCAAAGCAGAATGGGAAGAGTTGATCAAGCTTGGCAGTGGTGATCAAGAGACCTATCTCAATACTGCCACAGTTTATTGGGACTATTTCCAATATGATGATGCGTTACACACAATTATGGGACTGCGCAAATATATGAACAATGAGCGACTCTATGCATTTCAGGCAGGTGCAATATTAGAGGCTAAACATAAAGTTCGTGAAGCACTCTATGAATATGTAAAAGCACTTGATGAAAATGAGCCAGAGCATAGACAGGCAAGGAGTAGGTTGGTCACTCTTTGTCAACGCTCAGGTATCTCTCAGCAACTTGATAACGCATTTGCATATGAGTTACAGAGGAGAAGAGATCGACCAGCATTAATTCTTGGCTATGTAGAATTTCTCAGGGAAGCAGATCGATGGAATGATGCTGCTACGTTGCTACAGCGGGAGATCAAACACAACAGCGAGCAGGATTTTCTTGAGCGTATACGCGAAATCTTTGCAGAAGAGAATGAATACAATGGTGAAACCGTTGTATTAGAGCGTCTGGCACAAGCAGCAAAGACTTATCGTTATGCGATCTCTTATCAATTACAGCTTGCAGATGTCTACAGCAAAGCAGGTAATCGCAATGCTGCCGCTACGATCTTGCATAGTCTGGTGACAAGGTTTCCTAACAACTATGGGGTGCTTAATGAAGTAACCGATTATTATTGGCGTTTAGGAATGCGAGAGAGCAGTATGCGTGTATTGCAGCAGGGTTTAGCGCAAGGGAAAGGGCGGTTTCACTACCATTTTGCTCGCAAACTCGCACTCTGTTATCTAAATATGAATCGTCCTCGCGATGCTCAGATAGTACTTACACAACTGCATAGGGAGAATAGATTAAATATTGATCTCTTCCACGAACTGTCGAGAGTTTGTGTGATCAACTCAGACCGAGCTACGCTCAATCAAGCCTTTCGAGAAACCATTGATGAGATCAAAAGTTATTATACCGATGTAAAAGAGTTGCAGGCTGAGATCGCAGAACTACGCGAGAAGATGATCATAGCCTTTACCAAGCTCAAAGATTATCGTGCTGCTATTGAACAACATATAGAAATCATTAATCGTGATCCTGATGATCAAGAGAAGTTGGATGCGGCACTAGAATATGCACAGCGTTATGGTGGTGCAGAAGTATTATTTAACTACTATCAGGAGACGGCTAGGCAGGCTTACAAGAATTATCGCTGGAATCTAGTACTAGCACGTATTTGTGAGGCCAAGGGCAATTTCTTATGTGCGGTTGAGAATTACCATAATGCTATCGACAATCAGCCTGGAATGGTAGAACTCTATGATGCACTTGCAGAAGCTTGTGTGAAGATAGCAGATTATAATGCTGCGTTGGATGCTTTGAATAAAGCCGTTGAGCTAACCAATGAAGATCCTAGATACTTTAAACGAATTGTTGAGGTATTGCAAAAAGCTGGTCGTCATCGTGAAGCAGCCGAGATAGCGCATGAGAAGCTACCACCGGAAGAGCCGCCTAAAAAGCATACGGTACGTGATCAGTTTGCTGAGGCTGAGCAACTGCAGACTAAAGAAAGAGCCAAATCAATTGAACTCTACCGCAAAGCTCTTGATGCTTTTCTACAAGATCCTTATCAACACCGACTCAACTCTGCAGAGATTACTGGTTATGTTCGTACCGTACGTTATGAAGATGGTCTAGACAAGATCTTAGAGAAGTTTTGGGTATTACGGGAAAAGTTGATACAAGAGTCACAGCGTAACAATAACCTAGCAGCAGGTAAGGCTCGCGAACTGCTACAAGTAATAGATGGAGCGATGCCACAAGCAATCGGAGGCATCACCGCAGAGCAGGCAACAGGTGTAGAACTGGCAGCACTCTACAAAGAGCTAGATAGATATATAACAACAGCTATCGCACAACAGGATCAACATGGAACTATTAGTCTACTGAGCAATCTCTGTTATCTTGCTGGTTTTGCCGAGCTTGATGAGAAGATACTACTATCACGAAGGATGGCAGCAGATAATACAGGCAGCTCAGTAATTGATCTATATATACAACGTGGTAATTACCATCGCGCGCTAGAATTGCTTGAGGAACGACGCAACAATGGCAAGATTAATGATTTATTAGAGTGTGAACGATTGATTGCTGAGACTGCACGCCTTCTTGAAGATCAAGAGAAAGAGCTACAAGCGTTGAGAAACTATTATGCAAAATTGAGTTTGAAATCGAGCTCAAGTGATAACTCTTTAGTAGCACGTTATTTCGAGATCCTTTATGAACGTGGAGATGAAGGTAAAAAAGAGTTACGTCAATGTTTGCAGAATCCTTCTCCATATCATCTACAACTGATCAATTTTTTGATCTTAAAAGGTGAAAAGGAACTCACACACGAAGCAATCAGCAATGCACCTTTTCCGGTTACTTGGAAACTTTCTCGTAATGCACAAGCAAGCCTTGCTTTCAATGAGTTCACACCATCACAGGAGAGTTATTTTCTAGATGTGCTTCAGTACAAGACCATTGGTGAGATGATCACACAAAAGCTGGGTACCAATAAGCATCTCAGCGGCGATGAATGGTACCATATGGCAGAAAATTATGGCCGCTGGCTCTACCTAGCATACCCAGAGCAGCAACAGAATAGTAGGTCACATGCACTGCTGTTAGCAATGATCGAAAATAGGCCGAAAGACCATAGCGAACAGTTAAGATTGGCACGTTGGTATCTGCAACAAAATAATCCACGACAAGCACTGCCGCATCTATTACTGGCTCGTGAAGCACTGCCAGAAGACTATACTATCATTAATGATTTAGGTGTTGCCTATCTGTTATTAGGTGATAAGCGTAAGGCTTTAGAGGAATGGTCAAAACTAATCTCTGCCAATGCAGCGAAAGAGCCACCAGCAATAGATAATGTTATCCTTTATCTCAATACACTAACCAAATATGGATTGGCAAAAACAGCACAAGAACAGCTTTTTCCTATAGCTGTATCTTACTTAAATCAATTTAGAAAGAGCGATTATGACAACAATGATGATGAGAGTTTCGAACACTACAAGCCATTGATTAGTGCGCTTAATAATTCCTTCAACAAGAATAGTACAGAAGCAGAGAAGATCAGCTACTTCCATAAACTTTGTCAGGCAGTTGCAGGTGATACAAAGTTAGCAGAGATGTTAATAACAGATGATCTTCTTCCCCATAACCAACTATCAAGTTTCTATCAGATATTAATCGATGCTAGCAGTGGCTTATCTGGTAGCAATTATGATTATCAATACACGGAACACCTACAGGATTTTCAAAGTATCAGTGAAGCCGAAAATACTTATGAACATAGCATCGGTTTTAATACAGAGGAGCCAGATAGTGAGCGTTTCGAATGGCAGAAGGCATATCTCGCCTATCTAATAGAGCAACACAAGACGGCTGAGGCGCTTAAACTGATCAGTGATATCGAATCAGAACTGCATCGTCGTTATCTACGTCCTGAATGGTTACGACTTGCTAGAGCAAGAATGGAATTACACAACGGCAAAATCGCACAAGCAATGAAGGGATTACTGTTGCTTACCGGTATAGAGACATTGCCAAATATAAAGAAGATCCAAGCGCCTGAAATTGAGCGATTGAATCATGCTGTTACAATGCTAAAGAGTGAAGGTCACACTGTAGCAGCAGAAGCCCTATTGCAAGCTGCTTACGAACGATTTATCGCCTTAGAACAGTATCGAGCCTCCTACTTTATTGGACTTGCACGTCGTGCTTTTGAGAAAGGTGATACTGCTGGAGGTTTCCAACTTCTTAACTTGATGATTGAACTTAGCCAGCAGGAGACAGAAGCATCAGCAATAGCAAAGTTGCAAGCTTTCTCTTGGATAAAGACACGAGCTGTCGCAGACACCATTGAAAAGCCAGGGCCTATTAATGAGATCAGTTATGGTGAAGCGATAAAGCTGGCGGCTGAAATTACCGTCGAATATGGCCACTTTAATGCAGCAATAGATTATCGCAAGCAACTACTTACTCTTGATCCTAATGATGAGGCAAGCCGTATCGAACTGATCCGACTATTAGGTATAAGCAAGCAGACTGATGCTGCGGCATCTTATCTTGCTGCGTTGATAGTTGATCGAAGTATTCATCGACAGACTCGCTGGCAAGCGATTTGGCTTGCCCCAGAGATTATCGGTTTACAACAAGATCTATGGACATTACTAGAAAATCGTGCGCTTTTGGCAAATGATCCAGAGATGATCAATGCAGTAAGAGCTACATATTTACTTGCTGCAGGAAACAATACAGAGTCGATCAAAATTATTAAACAGACAGAGACCATTTGTCCAAATCCTTATCTGAAATTTTATCGTGCTCTGGCAGAGCTTCGCAGTGGTCATCAAGAAAATGCCTTGACTACTTTTATTAGTATGTTGGCGATTGATCAGAAAGGTGTTATACAGGCATTTGGTGAAGAAGAGTCGCTACGTCAGGTAATACGACTATATGCTCTAATGGATCAACCAAGAGCAGCTCTCAAGCTTGCCGAGACAGATTCAGAGTTGAAGAAAGTAGAAAATAATACAACTACAACATCCGAGAAATCTCTTGATATAGAGACTGAGCCGTTAAGGTCAACGCATGCCTATCAATCTATGGAAGCGCGACTAACTAGACGTTGGCAAGTTGCACGACTAGAGCTATTCGAATTGCTCTCACGAGCCTGTGAGCAGACAGGCAATTTCAGCAATGCTATTAATTATCAGAGGAGTAGGATGGCGCTAGTCTATACAACAGCAGAGAAACATAAGATTGAGCAACGTATAGAGCAATTACTAGCCTTACAGAAGCAGCAAGCAGATAAACAATTGCCACTGCTTACGATCACTCAAGGACTTATCGCGCAACGGTGACAATAAGAGGTTATATGAGATATTGGAAGACACGAGTAATTGGATTTGCAATTGGTTTTACTATTGGATTTGGCATAGTGATTATCTGCAGTTTTATTATCCGGTTTTTTACTGCCAGTCAAGCGGCTATACCTACTCAGCAGACAATGGTGCGCAGCAAAGAAACTACTGAAATTACTCATAACTGTTTTGTACAACCAGAAGAGATCATCTATGCACTGAAGAGTGAGGAGGTGAATATACGTC
>JBFLVQ010000073.1:0-22791 GCA_040758525.1 Acidobacteriota bacterium | reverse complement strand
CTATCTTACAGTTCAATGGTCTTGAGCTTGGTAGTCGTAGATTAAAAGTTAATGAGGCCAGGCCACAGGAATCGCGTGGAGGGAATCGTGATAATCGACGTAGGTTTGGCGGTGGTGCTGGTCGTCGCGATCGCTACTAAGAATAATCGATGTCGTGTAATGGCCAGGCAGTTCGGGTGAGTTGGTCTGATTGTATGAGAGAGCCCGCAGTGCTGATGTTGCGATATGGTGTGTAGATGAACAGAAAAGCCGCACTGCGGACATAAGCAATAGCTACTTGTTAGTTAAGGTATTTGATGTAGCGGTGGTCAGTTTTTCAAGTAATGTTTTCATCTGCTGTAACTGCTCTTTTACTTGCTCAAGCTCTACAGCTTGCTGGGCTAGCTTGGTCTTTTGCTGGGTTAATTCTGTCTGTTGCTGATCAATGATCTTTTGTTGTTCTTTCATTCCTTCTACCATCACAGCCGTGATGCTTTGATAAGATACTGCCTTATAACCATCACTACCTGTAGATACCACTTCAGGTAATACCTGCTCTACTTCTTGAGCTGAGAAACCAACTTGTGTGCCAGCTGGCAAAGTCAAATTGGTAGAAGATGCTTCTCTCTTCCATTCATACTTAATACCCTGTAGATGTAAGATTTTCTCCAATGGCTTGTCAATGGCTCTAATATTGGCTTTCAACCTTACATCAGATACTTGTACAAAACCAGTAGCAGCAACACTACCATTTACAAAAAGCTTAAACCCTTGTGTGTTGGTTGTGCCAATACCAACACTGCCAGTTTGGCCAAATCCAGGGCTTACACCAACAAAGAATGTTGGTATATCACTATTGAACCCTATCATTAATGAATTCGGTATAGGGTTGTCGAACTCCAGTTCTGCATTAAGGGTAGAACCTAAAATAAAGGAGCGGAATCCTAACGCACGTACGCCATATCCTATCGCTACCGAACCCTCACCAGATGCTACTGTACTATCATAGCCCATCGCGGTAGAGTAATTGCCTAACGCTCGTGTAAAGAAACCTAGTGCAGTAGAAGCGATGCCACCTGCGGTAGTAAAATTGCCTAGCGCAGTAGAGGCATTGCCACTTGCCTTGGTATCAGCGCCAGTAGCAAAAGAAAATTGACCTACATTAACATCATCCCATTGGTTTCCACCAACTGCTCCAGCGCGGAAAGCTCTCTTAACTACACTCCACATCATTCTGCCACCTGCGCCGGTCGGTAATGCAACATCAGCACCAAGATCGGTTCTGCCTACTGATATCAAGCTACCTCTTCCCGTTATTCGTAACCTTTGGAATAACGGATTGTTGATGTCGACTTTAGCTGGACTACCACTTAATGGTCCATAAAGATATCGCATGGTATTCTGACTATCTTCAGTTCTTTCCCAAAACTGTCCATTGTTACCAGTATCGTTACTACGGAGTCTGTCCGCTTGTACGATGTCCGCAGTGACAGTCTGTCCCACTACTTGGCTTGCTATCCCCATTAGCCCAAAGAGCATAAGCGCACTGACAATTTTTCTAAACTCAATCTTTATCATGGTTTGTGTCTCCTTCTGAAGTTTAATTGGTCGGTTTTGTCTCAACTAAACTGGTCTACTTTGACAGCAAAGGTATTCCCTAAAGGGTATAACAGGATTTACATCGGTTTTATTCCCGATCAGCCACAACTTTTTCCATAAAATTTTCGTGGAACTTATTCTGCTTGCTCGCACTCCTAACAGCTTTGTTTTTGCCTAAACCAAGAATTGCGGACAGCAGTGCAATAATCTTGCACTGCTGCCCTTCATACCTATGTTTAGTTAAACAATAATGGTGTTACCATCAAACTTGGTGAGCGAGAATCCGCCAAACTTCTCATTAAAAGTAGGACGGAGTTCCTTGAGAACCCTGATTGCTATCTCTTCTCCTAATAGCAGTGATGTAGTAGCATCTGATCGCCAGTGAACACCAGCAATATTACGACCAATAGCAACATTGGAAGCGATCTTATTCAACTCATCACCAATTGTAATGGTATTGGCATCTGAGCCAGTATAGGGTATTAATGAGAGACCATCTTTGCTGGCTTGCACCAAGTTACTGAAACCTACGTTGGGAAGATAGTTAACCAACAGTTGTGATTCATCAAACCACGCCTTAAGAATCGTGACACAGGCACCTGCCACGGTGGCATGCCCAGCACCGTAGGCAGGATGTAAAGGCGAGCCTTCAGGAAAAGCCATTGGCACTAAAAATGTACCTGTGCTGGGATTGGGGAAATATGCGCCTAAACGTGACGCAGTAGTTAACGAGGTAAGAATCTCAGTATTAACAGGATAATTTGCGTTGAACTTAAGCACCCGCTCAATACGGCCTCCAAATACTTCAGGCCGCAAGCGACGATGCACCGACCATTTCTGATACCAGACAGCATGCAGTGCCTGTCTAGCTACTTCGCATAGTAAACTAGCAATAAATGGCCCACCAAATGTGCCGAATCCATCTTGATTGGCAGAGAATTTATAAGGATTACCATTATCAAGCAGCACACCTGACCCACCATCTAAGCTACTCAAGACCAGGAAAGCCTGAAAATAGGCTTGAAATAGCACATCAACATGCACCCACTGACCGATATCACGACCATTACGCATATATCTAGGCACAGGGTCAAATTTATCTGGTGGTTGAACAAAGCCATTTTGTACTTCCAGCCAGTCACTAAAAGTGGTCATATAATCGGCACCACCATTGTGAGGCGACAATACGGTACGAATCTGTTGATTGATCTGGTTTGCCCCAAAGAAACAGGGGAGATAGAAATATTGGGACAGATACGGACCCTTCAAATCACCCTTAGTTAAGCCCCGGAAAAGGGTGCGAGCGGTAACTTTGTTGTCAATTTTAGGGCCTTTGAACTGAGAGTATTTATTAAGATCGGCAATTGCTGCCGCAGTAATAGGATCATTGCCGTAACTGGCAAAATGTACATCACGCGCCAACGCCATCCAGTAGTTTTCAGCGATCTCAGCAGCTTCTTCAGCACTGGCAAAAGTAGGTGGGGGAGCTTGTACTAGACTATGGGAATCCGGACCTTCAATCTCAAATACTAGTGCTGATTGGGGATTTACAAACCTGCGCCGCTGATTCGGTGGGGCACCGCTAGGAATAGCATTGAACGCATCTTGAGTTCCTGTGGCGAGTGCAGTAACCAAGGCTTTATAAGCACTAAGTACTACTTCACCATTGAGCTGATGCGGCAATCCTTTTGAGTAACTGCCGATCTGTGTTGTTGCATACAACTCTTCATCACCATTGGTGGGATGAAAAAGATCTGGAGGGGTATTATTAAAATTGGCTTGCGCTACCTCTTGACGGATAACGAAGGCTTTCTTGCGACGTTCATCAGATGTGAGTGGATCGACCGCTTTGGCATCAGCGGTTGCATCTTTACTACCTAAAAATGGTTGCAATCCTATTACACTTGCTGCCATAGTGGCAGCAGTAATACTACCAACGTTACCAAGAAACTTACGCCTACTAGGTAAATTTGGTGATTGATTTGCAGAGGTTTTAATACCTGTTTCCTTATCCTGGTTATTTTGCTCACTTTGAATGGAAATAGAAATATCTTTCAAGATTTTCTCCTTTCTTACTTACAAACGCATCCCTTGTTAATGAGAGTTATCATCCATCTAAATACGCGCAAAACGGCGTTAGAACCAGTCACAGAGAATTGATAAAACAGAGCCAGAACCATATGTTCAATCCTATCTATTCCTTAATAATGGCTGCGACAATAAGCTAACAAATCAAGATCCATACGGCTCGTCCATAAAATTAAAAATGGAAAAGTAGCTCAAAGGTGTGCGAGATTTTTTTCAGGATAATATAGAAGGATTGAATGCCACTATTAGCGAAATGCACCACATTATTCAGATGATAGTAGCAAAACCGGAATCTTACTGGTCTATACAATTTCATCGTAATACTAATGACAAAGTTCTAACGAATTTACTAACAACAAAATCTAACGAATATTCTATGATAAAGTTCTAATGAATATCAACTAATACTAAAAAATAACTTTGACTGATTTTTACAAAGCCGCTTCTAGGATCGTGATACCATCGATTTGATAGGCAAGATTCAGTATGGCGGTCATTTGACTTTTACTAACCATTATCAATAATACTCAAAGTTCCAATGATGTTAGTTGTGAAGTTTTTGAATTGAGGGGTTGTAAAACACGCTAAAACCAAGAGCCAACAATGATTCCTTTACCATTCTACGACACGATTAGACGCCATGATATTTCCAAGCTATCATGAAATTAGTACGTATCTGCCAGCGACATTCCTCGTAATCCTCACACTAAGTTGCCGACTCCAGCCCTATACCCTAAAGCATCACCCAATGACAGAGTTCTAATTAATAGCAATTAGCTCTAGCTGATACCAATTGATACCGTAATACTACCAGCTAATAGTTTTTGATCTTTTTGCCATGGGGCCATATGCTGGCCTGGATCCTGGATTGCGTCTCTTCTTTGTATCAGCTTCGCTAGTAATAACAAGATATCTGGCTTTGAGTAATTATCTATCAGTGTCGAATCTCTAGAATATCTCAAGCGTCAGATCATTAAGGAGTACCGATCACAAATTTAACAGCCATACTAATCATACTAATAATGATCTAGATATGGTGAAAGATACACGAGTGTTTCTTAAAAGCAGGCTTTCGCAACCATCGGCATTCACTAAAAATTTTAACTATGGCTATGTAGAAGATTTTTCGATTTTAACAGTGTGCTTAGTAAATACTGTTTGAGTGACATTTATCTTGCATCTACACCAGCTTCACCTTAGTGCTGATAATTGATCATCAAGTGTAACTATACTAACTTAGTGGTAGTGGAAGTCAGCGCAATTTGTCAGATACGTCTTTCACTCGAGTGTCTATCGCGATCCAGTTTACTTCCCAAGTCTTGCCTCCATCATCTGAGAATGCCTGTTCAAAGCGACACGAATTCGGGGTTATGCACGATATAATAAATCGAACAAAGATAGCCCGACCATTAAGTGTTTCCTGACCAAAAAACTCACCACGGCCATTCTTGAACTCGCCGATCGTAGGTGGGGTCAGAGTACCGCTGGCGCTATTGGAAAAATTGAGACTCCATTGGCGAGATTCAGGATTGTATAGACGCAAGGATAAACCCTCAATGTGACCTGCAGGGCCGTCAACCTCAAGCTCTACCAGATTGGCACGCCCATTCCAAACCGTTCGCACCACACTAGTACCCTCGTATTCGACCCAGGTAGTGGAGCCAGTTAAAGGACGCAGAAGGCGCGATAGGTGGGTCTTCCAAGTACCAATCTCAAAATCGAAGTCGTGTTGTCCATCTCGCCCCTTAAGAGTTTGTTGAAGATCTGTTTTCGGTGCTTCTGAATTCGACTGCGCAAACTCCTGAAATGGTTGCAAGACAACTATTAGGCTGCATAGTAGGAGATAAGTTCGCAAATGTTTTAGTGCGTTCATTACTGTATCCTCAATTTGTTTGCTCGTCTTGTTTCGATGGATTACTCTGTTATCGGATTTACTTAGCCGTTGCTCGATCTATTGTGTAGGGGATCGAATCTGCGACCCAATCACTTTATGATCTTCATCAGCAGCGTAAAAAAGTCAGAATACACTTTGCAATAAGCATAGACAGGGCGATAACTTCTGATTCGTCTTTCCATAGCCCGTCGTTTTAGAACACGTCCTTGATTTGGTCTCGTTCATTTAAGAAGGAATATATTCTGATCTACGAACTCGATCAAGAAGGCACCTTTAGGTAACTATAGTCATTTATCCATGTGCTCCTGGCAACATATTTCCTATATAATTCTTCAAGTGAGTAGTTGAAGGATAAACCACCAGTTTTACTGGTGAGACAAGAAAAGCTTTGAGCGATCCGGCAGTAAAGTTCTCCTGGGTTTCAACTTCACAAAAGGAGAAATTACCCTAAAACATTAGGTAAAAAAGATTAAGAAGTGACCCCTCCCTTTTTATTAGAAATAAGGAATTTCTGTTGTGTTGGCATAATTGATAAGGATATTATAAATGTATTGGTGTGGCTAGTATAACGGGTGTTATGGGATGTTATGGATATCAAGCAGTATAGCAATGACGAACTTATTACTCGATGTACTCGATGGATCTCACCTAAACCGTATCCCCAAAAACAACAAAACATCCAGCAAGGGCTCTTAGGCCGTTCTGAACATAATAGAAAAGATCCGTTGGTATTATTTCACCGATATGCTTGTCTATATTATTAGTAGGTATTGGAGTCAATACCTAGAGTTAGATATAAGGGGGGGGAATGAAAAAGGGGTTTATAAAATACATACTACTTTTACTCTTCATAACGATTGGAATCAGCACTAATAAAAGTTTCTACTTTAAGGTTACCGCGGCTGTCCCACCACAAATTAGCTCTATTAGCCCAATGGAGATAGCGGTGGGAGTAGTACCAGCTAAACTCAAGATTAGTGGCAGTGGTTTTGATACTAGTAGTAAGGTGTTTTTTAATGGTAAAGAGGTGGCAGCACTAATTAAAGCTAATGGCAAGAAGATAACCATTAAGCAGTCGAATCTACCAGTATCCCTCTTTTCTGCTAATGGCCAGGTTAGCGTTCAGGTTATTAATAGTGATGGCCAATCTTCCGATCTAGTTTTCATTAAAGTTGGTACAGGTATTGCCACTCCAGTTGTCACAGCAATAACACCAGATATATGCACACTGGGAGCAGATTTTGATGCCACTATCAGCGGTAGGAATTTGAATAATGCCAGTCAAGTGAGTTTTAACACAACTGACATCACTGCTCAGATAATTGATGCCAATAGAGAGACTGAATTGCTGGTTCGTATAAAGATCAATGCGACTGCAAATCTTGGCGACTATACATTTACTATTACCACACCAGGAGGTGTGGCACAAAATGACTCCGTAAGCCTGGCTATTCAACAAGCAAAGCCGTCTGTTTCAGTTAAGATTACTACTACTAATCCAGTTGTTGAGCCAGGCAAGACAGTTCAACTACGTGCCGAGATAGTTGATAATGATGGTAACCCTACTGCTAATCAAACGATCGATTGGAATAGTGATGATCCTGAAGTTGCCACTATTGATAATACAGGGTTAGTTACTGGAGTAAAGGCAGGATTTGTTACTATCAATGCTAGAGTTGGTGATCTAGCAATGGATTCTACACCTGTTAATGTTGTTGTGATAGAAGACAACCCAACCCCTGAGCCAGTTGGCAAAGGCCAGATTGTGCTTAGTTCTAAAGGTCAAATCTTCCTAACCGATCCTAACTCTCACACTGTGCGTATACAGGAATCTTTCAACAGTCTATTAGAAATTTATGCTGGTAGCAAGAACCGTGCTGGCAACCAGGACAGCGATAGTGAACGACTGAAATCTCTCTTTAATACTCCATTTGGCGTGGCAATTGATGAAAATAACCAGATCATGTATGTTGCAGATGTCTTCAACCAATCTATACGACAAATTAATATGACTGGTAAGGGAGCAGTAAAGACCTTAGTTACATCTGCAATGGCGCGTGCCATTGCAGGAGTGAACACTTTTGGTGTAAGAGGAGTAGCCGTTGATCAGGCAGGCAGGCTCTTTATCACAGACTCAATTAATCAGGTAGTCTGGCTCTATGACACTAACACTAACACACTCAAGTTGCTGGCAGGAAGCCTTGGTGAAAAAGGTCTTATGGATGGAAGTGGTACCGCAGCGCGTTTCAACAGTCCACAAGGTGTGCAGATGGATAATGCCCGTATAAATGCGATTGTTGCTGATACTGGCAACAGTGTCGTGCGTTTGGTTACCCCTGATGGTGATGTTGCCACAGTTGCGGCAAATATTTCGGCTGCTCCTGCCTCAGCGACACGATCAATTCGTAATAAAAATGTTTTACCAAATGACTTGATCTTTACCAATCCTCGTGCAGTAGCTGCCGATCCCATAGGTAATATCATTGTTGCCAGTGATGAGGGGGCTTTCTTGATACTAATACGTGATAATGAACCTTTTGATGTTGTTCCAATATTGCCTGGAGAGGTTTCAGGAGAAGTCTTTGCTTGTGAGTTTAACGATAATGAGATATTTCTCTTAGGTCGTAGTCCTGATACTGACGTAGTTACCTTCTTTCGTATTGGCATGCCAAACGCCGAACCACAAATAGACAGAATTGAGCCAGATTCGATCGCCTTGGGGCAGCCAACTAATGTGTTGGTATTTGGCAATAATTTTGCTCCTGATACCCGTGTCACAATCAATGACGAACCCATTCCAGATGTAGAAGTACTATCTTCAACTGCAGTTAGTTTTCTTGTTAAAACTGATTCGACAGAGCCATTAACTTTAAGAGTTGAGACACGAGTTGGTTCTACAGAAGCTTCTATTATGATCACGCCGCCATCGTCAGTGGCAGTAGAGCCATCCTTTCTTAACTTTGTTGCTATTGCCGGTGAAGATAGTCCACAACCTCAGCAGATCAGACTCTCTTCTACAACTACAAGCAATATCATAGTTCGTATTCTGTCCGTCTTACCACCAAATTTCTCACCTGAGGTAGAGATAAAGCCGAATATATTTATCCTTGAACCTGGCGGTAGGGCTAATTTTACGGTTTCTGTAAATACCCAAGGAATGCCTCGTGGTGAATATGATGGATTAATTATCTTAGAACCAGATGATGGCTCAACTCCTGTTCAAATCGGCTTAAAAATATCAATTAATACTGATGCTACTAATATCAACAATTGGATACCATCAGAGAAGAATCTACCATCACGAATGGATAACCTGGGCAGCTCAGTACAACTGAAGGGATCTTACAACCATTGCAAAAACTTGTCTGAGATATGGTCCACTAGTGACAAACCAGTAGAAGTAGTATCATTGTGGAAAAAAGAGAATGCTACTTGTAAGCGCTATTATACTTTTTCTAACAATGATGAAGACTGGCTCTCTTTTTCCCCCTAAGAATACAGTTTCAATCTGTTATGATCTAACTAATCAAAAGCCTGAGTATGATAACTATATTCCATTGAATGGAAATAATAGTAATGCTTAGTATAATATGGTATGCGGTAAAGCCATTGCTGATAGAGGAGCATAAGGCTGAAGCGGCCTAGTAAATCAATTTTAGATCCATTACTACTGCTAGAGAGGCTGAGCTGTAGGTAAAAGTTTTAAGTATTGTACCTAACAGCTCTAGCCTAGTGTTATCGAGAATATACTCTATTTATCCATAGAGTACAAAGAACCAAGAATAGTTTAGAATCCTACTTTCTCGCAACAACTATCTGATCGCAAGACAGATTCTTGTTGAAAGGCCTGTTTATAGGCCTCACGAATCTCTTCAATCTTTTCGCTGCTCTGGTTTTTTGCTGAGGTTGGATAGAGTAGAATCAAGAGCATAGATCGCTCTTTGATAATGGTACCAGTCGAGTCACGAAATTGCCCAAGTCCCACTAACAAGGTCAACCCATCGGGAAATCTTGGCGTAATCACTTGATCAAGAAACTGCTGGAATTGTTCCGGTGTCACTACTGAACCATCAGGTTTGGCAGAGCCGAAGTAGAGTTCTGTACGAGCAAAGCTATCGCCCTTAAATTTATCTTTATTTTTATCAGATTTCTTTGTTTCTTCTGGACTACTAGACTGAGTTGGTGAGAAGAATCGTTCACTGCGGATAAGACATTTCGCAAATTGTTTAGCATTTCCGCTCTTTCCAGCAATAGCAGGGTGCTCAAATGGTGAGCCTTGTGGATCACTAGCAAACGCAGTACTAGAAACACTGAACAAAATAATTAACACCAATGTGGTGATAAAGTTTCTCTTCATAATTATGGTCTCCCTCTACAACTAAATTGTATCCGTAATTACTGTTTTGTGTGTGGCTAATCCGACACACCTTAAATGAGAATTATGCCTTGAATGGTTTATGATCTGGTTCAAGGCATCTACATCAACACAACAATTATTCCCACAATATGATCAGATACAATTACACGCTATCTAACAATAGACCTATCCAATACAGCCTGTTTCATTTGGAATTATGGTAAATTTACCATAGCGAAATAGCTAATTACTATACGTAGGGTTACGATATTTTTTTAATGCGAAGTCCGAGGTTTAGTTAATGATAAGAGATCTAATCGAGGCCATTTGCAATGGATGATGTTTGAAGAGAGTCATTTGGCATCAGTCACTATCTTGAGTCGCTTAGGGATTTGCTCCTTCTTTACGCCAAAAGCTGGTTTTTACTTGCTTGATCGAGTTCTGTTACCAGATTTCTTATATCTTTCTCCTCAGTTCGATAATTAGTGATACAGGCTCGTAAAACGGGGATAGTAGGAGCAAGCCGCGTTGTTGAAACCCAAGCCTTGCCTTCAGATGCTCCATTTGGTGTTCTCTTGAAGCATCAAAATGAATTCGCAATCTTCGTTAATCTTTGCCAGCCTTAATAAACACATCGACGCGCAAACCTACCGGCAGATCTGCTCCTGCGTCGAGCTTGACGAGAACTTCCAGAACTTTGGTGTCCAGGCGTTCGCCTGGTCGTTCGGTTTTGACATGCTTTTTGCCTAACGAGTGGCTGAGACGGACAATCTGTCCGGGAAATTTCTTGTTAGGGTAAGCATCAGCAACAGCGTAGGCCTGTTGACCAATGCTAACTTTATTGACATCGGTTTCATCAATGTCGGCGCGCACGTGCAGCACCGAAAGGTCGCCCACCGTTACTATGACAGAGCCAGGTGCAACTAGCTCACCGCTCTGAATATACTTTTTCAGCACGGTGCCGCTTAAAGGTGAGCGGATAACGGTTTTGCTGAGGCGTGCTTTGGCTTCAGCAAGCTGAGCCCGTTGTAGTTTGACTTCGGCTTCGGCACGCTGACGGTCTTCTTCGCGGGCATCAGTGTCGATCAAGTTAAAACGTTCGCGCGCAGCAGCCAGACGCGCAATTGCCACGTCGTACTCTCGTTCAGCCCTATCGGCCTCTTCCCGAGAGATTACACCGTCGGCGTGGAGTTTTTGCCGACGCACCTTTTCTTTCAAATTCTGTTCGAGGACAGTTTTAGCCTCCTGAACGGCTGCCTCAGCTTCGCGCCTCTCCTCGCTACGCGCTCCATTTAGCAAACGGGTTAGTTCAACCTCTTTTTGATAAAGGCGGGCTTCGGCAGCTGCGACCTGGGCCAAATAATCCTCATTATCTATAACCGCGATGACCTGTCCCTGCTTGACAACGTCTCCCTCCTCCACTGTTACCGATCGTAGTGTTCCTGCTATCTCGGCACCGAGTTGTATCTCTTCGGACACTGGCTCAACTAGGCCTGCGGCAGCCACCGTGAGTTCGGGCTTAGCTTCTGCCCTGACTGGGACTGAGACAGTAGCGCCTTGGCTGGGAGACAATTGAAAATATACTTTGATGGTGCCAGTAATGATCACCAGGATAATTATGAGATATAGTAGATTTCTTCTCATCTTAATGATTCTTTTCCAAAAAGGTTGACTTTTCCCCGCATGTCACCAACTCCTCTGAATCAACTCGTCCATCTTCAATGCGTACGATGCGGTCGGCAAATTCAAGCGTACGGACGTCATGAGTAACAATAACAACGGCGCTGTTACGTTTATGGGCTAGTTCTCTGAGCAGCATAATCACCTTACGGCCGTTGGTTGAATCGAGTGCAGCAGTCGGTTCATCGGCCAGGATTATCGGCGGTTCGCCGGCCAGTGCGCGAGCAATGGCTACCCGCTGCTTCTGACCACCACTCAATTTTGACGGATGAGCATGGTACTTGTCTGTTAGCCCTACTTGATCGAGCAGAGCTTTTGATAGGTGTCGGGCTTCTTTGTTCTTGAAGCCTTTCAGCTCAAGAACAACCTCCACGTTTTGACCAGCAGTGAGCGCAGGGAATAGGTTAAAACTCTGGAAGACAAAACCTATATTGGCCAGCCGCACACGCGGCAGTTCTCTCTCCTTCAAGTCTGTTACGTCCTCTTCTAAGATCATTAAACGGCCTGAGGAGGGCTTCAGAATACAGCCCATGATCGACAACAATGTCGTCTTGCCACTACCCGACGCACCTACCAGCATCATCACTTCGCCATGATTGATATCCAGGCTGACGCTATCAAGCGCTTTGACGCCAGTAGCTCCTGCTGAATAAACTTTTGTCACATCTCGCAGCGTAATTGCTTTTATATAAACCACCGGGTAGACCTCAGGGCTAGTCTTTAAATACCATTACCGGATCGATTCGTGTCACCTTGTTGATGGAAATTAAGGATGCGCTGATGCACATTAGCAGTGTCACACCTAACATGCCAATAATCAATTGCCAAGGTAATACGATAGGGGGACCGCCCTTACGAATTAGATCAATGAGTGTAAAGCTGAAGATAATTCCCACAAGGTAACCCAATATGGCACTAATTATCGCCTGCTTTATGATGACTTTATAGATGTAGTAGTTTGAAGCGCCGATCGCCTTGAGTGTACCATACTCGCGCAGGTGATCGATGGTAGTTTGATAAATAGTTAGAGCAACGATAACCACGCCAACAATAAGCCCCATAAAGGCGGTGACCAGCAGCGATGTCCCCGCGCCGGTCGTGAACATGAAATGGCGACGTGTCTTCCAACTAAATTCGTAATTTGTGTAGACATCGACATCTGAGATAGTATCCGCAAGACGCCGTTTTAAGCTCTCAATGTCGGTTCCCGCCGCCGCCTTGACTAATATGTAGATCGTCTCGTTGTCATTTAAGAAAGGAACATAGTTTAAGGCATTCTTGAATGACGTGAAGACAAAGGGCGAGGTAGTGAATGAGCGTATACCACGCGTGAACCCTATGACACGCGCCCGCCGATTTTGGATTTCCAGAGTATCGCCTAGTTGGTTGATGCCGAGCTTGCTGCGATAGAACTCGTCAATGAAGACGGTGTCAGGTAACTTTAGATCATTTAGCTGGCCTGCGGTGAGCTCTGGTGGTCCGCCCAGCCCTAAGTCGGGGTTCAAGCCGACAATGATAACTCCCTGTTCGCCACCATTGGGTAGCTTTACTCTGCTGAACCTTACAATGTGCTTCTCGGCGCGGGCTACTCCTGGGGTGGCAAGAACCTTGTACAGCTTACGCTCAGTGAAGGCTGATCCCACTTCAACGTATGGCAAGCCTTTGCAAGAAATCCAAAGGTCAGCTCCAGATCGATCGATGATGTTCGAGCTTGTTGCCAGGAATCCAAAGAATACTCCTAACTGGACAATAATAAGGAATACGGCGAAGGCGATGCCAGCGAGCGTGACAACAAACCTGATTTTATCGTGAATAAGATTATTCAGTGCTATTGAAGCCATAACCCAAGTTTTCTGTAACGCTTTTTCCCTATAGGTATGGTGATATCCCAGCTTAGGCAACAACAGCACTACTATCCGTTATCCTTTTCAGACCAACAGATAATAGTGCTGCTTTGGTATCAATTGCCTTCTTGTTCGGTCGCTTGGTCGGCTACGCTCATTTTCCTTGTTCCTGTAGTCGGTATCAGTACAGTTCTAAATCCTGTACAGCTATTGCACATGGTCGGGTCCGGTCCTGAAGCGATAAAGATGGCAGTGCCAGTGATGGTATTATTATCTGTTTTGGTGCCGCGGATGACGATCGATATGTCCTCACCGCCTGGTGCAAAGCCTGGACCTTCTAAGGAGACACTGAAAGTAGTTCCTCTTTCCCGATAGGCAAGACTGAGTGTACCGAATCCTGGCACATCAACTGTCCCTTTGCCTTTACTCTTAAATGAGACTTGCACGGGCAACGGTCCCGCTGGTATGTTAAGGATAAACTGCCATTTACCTTTCAGGGATTTCTGTTGCGCATCGGCGTGACCGACGCTTACACACAACACAAGTGCTACTAATAACATCAGGTTGAATAAAACCTTTTTCATTTTTTCCTCCTCAGATATCTGAAATTCACCGCCACCGCGATGGCGAACGAGATCTATGTTAATGATATGAAGTGTTACCCATGGCTCGCCCATTTTTGATCTAACTTATTGAAAATAGCATTGTTAGCTTTTTCGCGTAATGCTTGAGCTCGGTTTCTAGTTATGCTGTGCAAAAAAAACTTAGTAAAATGAGCGAACCGAGGATTGTTCATATTAAGGAATCGTATTTTCTCGCTAAGGTGGCCGGAAAATCTCCGGGGCCGCCACACACATCGCGCCCAGTATTTAACAACTAATGAAGATTAACTACCTGGAAATCAATAGAGATAGAGAACAACTAATAATCTCTAATGTCCACTGATTTCCAGGTAGTTAATTAGATTTACTGGTGGGCTGAGCCATTACCTTAGATTTTGAATTGGCGAAAATGGTGATCAATATGCTTGTAACAGAGCACTCCCCAATCTTTATTGGACATTTTGCCAAATATAGGATGATCAGGCCAAGCTTCTCTTTGTTCAAATTCTTTATACTTTTGAATAAGATTGGCTAATTGGGTTTTCTCTATATCGATATTGTCAGCTTTGCGTGCAATAAGTTCTGGTGCAGTATGGACATTCTTGGGCATTGGCCAATAATGAATGACAAAACGTTTTATTAAAGAATTACTCAGGATACTTTTTTTCGGCGCGGGTTGTAGTTCTCCCGCCGACATTCGTAAACTATCGACTAAATGGGTTATCATCTGTTTGGCATCCATTTTCCCCCACGATGGTCGTTGGTCAGAACTAAATCTATTTAAGCGATCAATCAGCTCTTTGCGATCACTTTCATTTAAAAGTGACTTCATATTAATTCTCCTGCGTAGATTACCGCTTAGCCACGGATAATGGCTGCGCTTTTCTCATCAGCAGTTCATATTTACTTTGTAGCTGTGGGTTGAGCTGCACGGCTCGCGTCAGCGCCTCACGCGCTTTTTCCAGTACCGGACCAGATGCAAACCCTTGTTTTACACGATATTCATCCAGCGCGACATAAACCTTCCCCAAATGTAGGTAGGTCAGCCCGTCATTGGGTTTAATAGCAATCGCTTTTTGACACGAGACGATAGCCTGGTTCAGAGCGGCTTGGGGATTTAGGCCGCGTGCTTGCTGGTATTGCGCTTTAGTATAGTAGGTCTCACTCAGCATGGCATAAGTATTAGCAAATTTAGGATTGATCTGCAGCGCTTTGTGGCCAATCTCAATAGCAAGGTCCAAAGATGATTGTGGATCCAGACCCTTTTCTTGCTCATAAATCCCTTTGGTGTTGTAGACTTCCGCCAGGTTAGCGTAGGCCATAGCATAATTGGGATTGATCTGCACCGCTTTGTGAAAACAGTTGATCGCCTGTGCCAGCGAAGGTCGGGGATCTAACCCCAAGGACTTTTCGTAGCGACCCTGTTCATGATTGGCATTACCCAGATTGTTGTAGGCATTAGAAAAGTTAGCATTGATCTGCAGCGCTTTTTCGAAACAGTTGATCGCCTGCGCCCGTGTGGGCCGGGGATCTAACCCCACCGACTCCTCATACCGCCCTTTTACGTTGTAGGTCGTGCCCAGGCTGTTGTAGGTAGCGGCAAGATTAGGGTTGAATTGTAGTGACTTGTTGAAAGCAGTGATTGCCTCTGCCAGCGCGGGCCGGGGATCTAACCCCACCGACTCTTCATATCGCCCTTTTTCCAGGTCGGCATTACCCAAGTTGGTATGGGCAATGGCAAGATTAGGGTTGAGCTGCAGTGCCTTTTCATAATATCTCTTCGCCTCCACCAACATTGGTCGAGGATCCAAACCGGCCAACTGGTCATAACGCCCTTTTTCGTTGTAGAGATTGGCCAGATTATTATAGGCATTAACATAGTTAGGGTTGATGCGTAGCGCTTGCTGAAAAGCGGCGATCGCCTGTGCGAATGTGGGGTTGGGGTCTATTCCTATTGTGCGTTCATACTTCCCCAAGGTCAAATAGCTGGTGCCTGCGTAGTGATAGGCTTCTACATCACTAGGGTTATACTGGATGGCATAGTGGGCCATCTCTGCGGCTCTCTTCAGCGACACATGGGGATCGATGCCTTTTGAGAACTGGTATTCACCAAACCGCCAATAAGCGTATGCTTTTTTACTATAGGCTAGGCCGTTCTTGGAATCCGCCTGCAAAGCCTGGTCACAAGCATAGAGGGCCTTATCAAAAACCGCTGCGGGCGATTCGCCCCGCGCGGTAGCGATGACCATAAGCTGCAGTCGGCGGTTACAATCCTGTTCATAGATAGCTGGATAGCTGCGCGCCAGGGCTGTGCCCACTTCATAAGCGGCGCCCGCCCGTTCATAATCGGCCAGTGCGTCGTCATATGCGCCTTTACTCTGTTTATCGTTGCCCATCATCAAGTAGCTATCGCCAGCCAGCTTTCTGGCTTCATAGTGCAAAGGGTTTTGCGCGGCGGCTTGCTCGGCTTTTTGCAGCGCCTGTTCATAACGTTTTTCGCAAAAGGCGATCAGCCCTTCCACATATTCAGGTGATTCCACCTTCATGCTGCTGCTAGCTTTTAAGGCGGCAAGCGCGGGGTCGCGATATTCATGCTCGATCTGCTGTAGGCGCAGGGCACGTTGTTGTTCGTCACCTATACGCTCGGCATTTTCCAGTTCCTGTTGATAGAGCGCGGCCAGTGTCAGTCCCCAGGCATATTCTCCGCCCGGCGTGCGATAGCCGGCTACCCGCGCTTTTTCTAAATATTCGCGGGCGGTCTGATATTCGCCCAGCGCCAGGTACCCACGCCCCAAGGCATAGTTGCCTGGCTCGCGGGCCACGCTGCCCAGTCGATTCATCTCTTCCTTAACCATGTTGATATGCGCGCGCATCACGTCTTTCTCATTGGTAATGTCGTGCAGCGGCATCATATGGCCGTAGCGGATAATGGCTTCGATCTTTGTGACCTCCTCGCCAAACTGCTGCGCCAGCATGGTCTGTGTGTTGGCCATCCACCAGGCACGCATCCACATGCCGCCCAAACCCAGCACCAATGCCAGTGCTGCGCCGCTTACCGCCACCAGCGCTTTATGTTTGCTCGCTTTCTTCCCAGCGCGGTAGATAAATGTGTTGGGCCGCGCACAGATCGGCTCGCCCGCCGCGAAACGCCGCAAATCTTCGGCCAATGCCCAGGCGCTGAGATAGCGCCGCGCTGGCTGCTTCTCCAGACACTTCATCACAATTATTTCCAGATCCAGAGGAATAGCGCGGTTAAGTTTTCTTACAGGGACGGCGTCGCCGGTCAGCACCTGCTTCAACAGTTTCATGCCTGTGCCATTGTTGAATGGTGGTTGCCCCGTCAATAACTCGTACAATGTTACCCCTAGACTATAAACATCAACCCGCTGATCGAGCTTTTCTGCTTCGCCAAAAAGTTTTGCCACCTGCTCTGGCGCCATATAGGCTGGTGTACCTATCAGCTTGCCATTCTTGGTCTGTGCCGCCGTTTCGCTGTCACACGCCAATCCAAAGTCCATCACAAAGGGCCGCCACTGGCCAGCGCTGTTCTGCTCCAGCATGATATTGGTCGGTTTGAGGTCTCGGTGGATCAATCCAATTTTATGTGCTGCATGGACCGCCTCTGCCACGGCGATCATTATCTTCACCTTATCAGCCAATGGTAGTTGGTGTTGGTGAACCTTGAGAGGTTGGCCCTCAATATACTGCATGGCGATATAGGGCAGATTGTTGGACTCCCCAGCTTCATAAACTTTGCAGATATGTTCATGCTCAATACTGGCTTGAGCCTGAGCTTCGCGTAGGCAGTGCTCTATGAGGCTAGGATCGTCGCCGCGCAGGAACTTGAGGGCGACATAGCGCTGCAACTGCAGATCTTTGGCTTTGAATACCTGACCCATGCCACCTTCACCAATCAGTGCCAGGCATTCATACCGGTTGTTTACCAGTTCCGGAACCGTCACAGGTGTGGTGGCGAACGGATCTTCCGCCGTGGTGGCGTCCACGCGATTAAACATCGTGGCCGCTAAATTCATGGCAAACCCGGTGTCGAAAATGCCGTCATCCTGAGTGTGGGTATTGTGGCACAACAGCAGCGACTCCACTTCTTGCCGCAAGCTGGGATGATCGACGCAGGTCTGGTCGAGAAAGGCCGCACGTTTACTGGCCTCCACAGCCAATGCCGCTGTGAAAAGTTGTTTGATAGACTGCCAACGTTCTTCTGCGGTATTTTTCATACTTCATAATCCCAGCTCACGACGCAGCCAGGCCTTTGCCAGCCGCCAATCTTCTTTTACCGTCGTGGCAGAAATGTTAAGAAATTCCGCGGTCTCCGCGATGCTTAGCCCCCCAAAGAACCGCAACTCCACAATTCTGCATTGTTGGGGATCGAGCTGCGCCAGACGATTTAGCGCTTCGTCGAGTGCGAAGAGGTCTGCTTCCGCCTGACTACTATCCGCGATATTTTCATTAAGAGAGATTTTCTGTCCCCAATCCCGTTTTGCTGCCAAACGGCGGCGCGCTTGATCGACGAGTATAAACCGCATTATCTGTGCGGCCAGACCATAAAAGTAGGTGCGGCCCTGCCAGTTAGGATTATCCTGTTTTACCGCGACCAGACGCAAATAAGCCTCATGCACCAGCACTGTGGCTTGCAGGCTCTGCCCACTCTTAAGGCGCCTCATATAAGATTCTGCTATTTGGTGAAGCCTTTGGTAAACCATCGGCATCAACTGGTTCAAGGCTTCTTTATCACCCTGACTCCATTTATCCAGAAGGGTTGTGATTTCCCCTGGTGGCGCTGTCATAACCTGCCCCATCATACCTGCCCCATCATTAAAGTCATACTAGAGAATATAACCGAGGCAATTTTGTGACAAGCACGAACTGCAGCGGCAGTGGAAATTTTTCGGCCACCTTACTGAGAAAATACGATCCCCTAGTGAGGATCCCTTAGAGAGAATCTAAAAAAAGGGCAGTGCCTGTCTCGTAGCAGCAGGCGCGATAAGGGTCGTGTCTGCGGGCAAAGTTGTTTGTTGCACTGGGACGGTTAGTACCAGGGTCAAGCGTAGCGTTTGACTATCTAAACTTAAGATCTGTTTTGCGGAAGCACCTCGGATCGCCATAACGCTGAGGAATTGTCTTCCTAATAGGAGAGAGCTGAGATGTCTATTATCATCGACATACTGCGCAGGCGAGCTGAGAATCAGGGCGAGCGGCAAGCATATATATTTTTGGAGCAGGGCGAGCGAGAAAGCTTAATGCTTACTTATGCTGAACTGGATAAGCGAGCTAGAGCCATCGCTGCTACCTTGCAGAAGCTTGCTAGAAGCGGTGAGCGAGCGCTGCTCTTATACCCGGCCGGACTTGACTTTGTTTTGGCCTTCTTTGGTTGTCTTTATAGTGGTGTAGTTGCTGTTCCAGTCTTTTCTCTATCTACTTTATGGCTAAATCGTAGACTTCCTCGCTTGCTGGCGATCACCAATGACTCTCAGCCTGTGGTTGTTCTAACAACATCTGAAATGTTGACCATGGCTGAATGCTTTAGTGATGATATTCCGGAATTTAAGAAACTCCGCTGGGTGGCTACTGACAAAATTACCAATGAGCTGGCAGTAGAATGGCGGGAGACAGACATTCGTGAAGATCAGCTTGCTTTTTTACAGTATACCTCGGGATCGACTTCAGCCCCCAAGGGTGTGATGGTTAGTTATGAGAATCTCATGAATAACCTCGTCATGATCAACCAGGTTCTGGGAGATACTGATGAGTCAGTGTATGTTAGTTGGTTGCCGCTATTTCACGACATGGGTTTGATTGGGGTAGTGCTACAAAACTTATACCTGGGCGCGAAATCCATAATCATGTCACCGTCGGCCTTCCTGAGGAAGCCGGTTAGGTGGTTGCAGGCGATCTCTCGTTATCAAGCCACAACTAGTGGCGGGCCTAACTTTGCTTATGACCTGTGTGTAAGAAAAATAAGCGCGGAAGATCGGGCAACACTCGACCTCAGTAGCTGGAAACTGGCTTTTAATGGAGCAGAGCCAGTACGAGCTGAGACGCTGGAGCAGTTTGCACGAACTTTTGAGCCGTGTGGATTTCGCCGGGAAGCTTTCTATCCCTGCTATGGGTTGGCCGAGGCGACTTTAATGGTTACTGGTGGGCGTAAGGCAACTTTTCCAGTTACCCAGCATGTAAAGAAATCTCCTCTGAAAATTAATAGGGTCGTGGAAGCGTTTGAAGCGGGATTGGAGGTTCAGACCTTAGTAAGCTGTGGACAACCAATACTGGAAGAGAAGATAGCTATTGTTCATCCTGAAAAGTTAATCAGATGCTCGCCTGGCCAAGTTGGCGAAATATGGGTGTCTAGTCTGAGCGTAGCGCAAGGTTACTGGAATAAACCAGAAGAGACCCGACAAACATTTCAGGCTTCTCTTGCTGATACAGGAGAGGGTCCGTTCTTGCGCACTGGTGACTTAGGCTATCTACACGGGGGTGAGCTGTTTGTCACTGGCCGGCTCAAGGATCTAATTATCCTTCACGGGCAAAACTACTATCCCCAAGACATCGAGTGGACTATCGAGGAATGCCATACATCGATCAGACCTGGTTGTACAGCCGCCTTCCCTATAGAAGTTAATGGCGAGGATAGGTTGGTAGTAGTAGCCGAAGTTGACGCTAGTGGCGAGATAATAAATGCAGAAGAGATTATTACCAGCATTCAGCAAGCAGTAATGGGGAACCATCAATCGGCGATCTATTCGATCTGCTTGCTTAAGAGTGGCAGTATACCTAAGACTTCTAGCGGCAAGATCCAGCGTCACGCCTGCCGAATAGGCTTTCTCGATGAGACTCTGGAGATCCTACACCGCTGGGATGCTCCACAGTTGGGATTATTATCAGTAACTGGAGAGTTCCAGCTACCCAAAGGAGTGGACGCCGAAGCGATTCAGAGCTTTTTGCGGCAGTGGCTCTCAAAAGTTCTTCACGTCAGCCCTGCTGAGATCGATCCAGAACTCTCCTTCGCCCAGTACGGCCTCAGCTCCGTCGTTGTTGTAGAACTTGCTAACAAGCTTAGCGAATGGTTGGGGTATGATCTTGATTATACCTTGGCCTGGAATTACCCCACCATCAGCGCTCTCTCTCAATACCTTGCCGGAGTAAAGCAAGGCACCTCATTAGTAAAGACCTCTTCTCGGCAGCAAACCCATCAAGAGCCAATTGCGATCATTGGTATGGCATGCCGTTTTCCCGGAGAAGCAAACAGCCCAGAGGCTCTCTGGGAGCTGTTACGGGAAGGCCGTGATGCAATTGTTGAAATTCCTGCAGAGCGTTGGGATATGGACTACTGGTATGATCCTGATCCAAACACTGAAGGAAAGATCTACACACGCTTTGCTGGGCTGTTGCGGGATATCGACAAATTTGATGCTCCCTTCTTTGGCATCTCACCACGTGAAGCTTTAAGCATGGATCCACAGCAAAGGCTGCTGCTTGAGGTTAGCATCGAAGCCCTGGAGCGTGCTGGCATCCCTCCCTACTCTCTGATGGGTACTTCTACAGGAGTTTTTGTTGGTATATGGTCTTCTGACTATAGCTATAGGATTTTTGGTGTGGGATTTCCTGACGCTATCGATGCCTACTCCGGCACTGGCAATACTAATGCTGTAGCAGCAGGTAGGATTGCTTACTCGCTTGGGCTGCGTGGGCCCACTGTAGCTCTTGACACTGCCTCCTCCTCTTCTCTGGTAGCGGTACATATGGCATGTCAGAGCCTACGTGCTGGGGATAGTGATCTTGCTCTAGCAGGAGGAGTGAACTTGCTGCTCGATCCTGAGCCAAGTGTCTGTATCAGTCGCTTGCGGGCATTGGCGCCCGATGGACGCTGCAAGACTTTTGATGCGAGAGCGAATGGCTATGTAAGAAGTGAAGGTTGTGGCGTGGTCGCACTTAAGCGGCTCTCGGATGCCAAACGGGATGGGGATCCTATCCTGGCAGTGATTCGCGGCACAGCGATAAACCAGGATGGTAAAAGCAATGGATTGACCGCTCCCAGCGGCTCAGCTCAGGAGGAGTTGATCCGACGCGCACTCGAACAAGCAGGAGTGGGGGCCGCAAAGATCGGTTATGTAGAATGTCACGGAACAGGATCGGTGCTTGGAGATCCGATTGAAGTTCAGGCGCTAGGAGCCGTTCTGGGTAAGAACCGATCGCTTGAGCAGCCGGTTGTATTAGGCTCGGTTAAAACCAATATTGGCCATGCTGAAGCCGCAGCGGGTGTCGCTGGACTCATTAAGGCAGTACTGTGTTTGAATCACAAACAGATTCCACAGAACCTTCACTTCTCAACTCCCAATCCTCATATTCCTTGGGCAGCATTGCCTGTAAAGATAGCCTCATCGTTAATGGAATGGCCAAGCGATGGAAAGCCACGCCTGGCAGGCGTAAGCTCATTTGGTATATCAGGAACAAATGCCCACGTGATATTGGAGGAAGCGCCGGTCCCTGACTACTCGTTTGCGCAACCATTACCTCCGATAGGGAAACTGCTCTTATTGTCAGGACAGACAGTGAAGGCGCTGAAGGCGCAGGCGAGTCGCTATGCTGATTACATCGAGACTCACCCTGAGCTAGCACTTGCCGACATCTGCCACAGCGCGGCACTACATCGTACCCATTTTTCTCGGCGAATATCAGTCTATTTAGAGGAAGAAACGGTTGTTGAGCAGTTGAGAAATTATGCCACTAATG
>JBFLVQ010000072.1:0-22818 GCA_040758525.1 Acidobacteriota bacterium | reverse complement strand
TCATCACGTAGTTTAGAGAAGGCGGTAGAACCAGTTATCAATGGAATAGAGATAGCTGCTACAATTAGCAGCAGTGCCAGTACAACAATTGCTTCTACCAGAGAAAATCCCCGGATATCGCGCACACCCATAACATCCACCTCGTGAAAACTCTTTTTATCCCCTTGGCTAATGTTCCGTGTGATGCGCTTGACGAATGCTCAAATTATACTAACTCAATCGTCATGCGATTTTTAAGACTCGTTACCTTTAATTATCAGGTTTATTATCAAGCAAGTTGCCCAGAAAACACCTAAGTTGGTGACTAAGCACTACCAAATCTGCCAAGGCAAAAAGGTCGCCTCTTTTCTTAACTCTATAGTGGGGCTATGGGCGCACATTAAAAGATCATTAACTAATCTTAACAACCCTCTGTTACATTGGCACAGAATGACAAATATAAATAGCAACCCTAAGGCAAACCATAAATGCCATATAGTCACTAACTGCTGAAACCCAGATATCAATTAAATGACGGCGCGTGAGGTAAAGGTATTTTAGCAGAACACAATTATGTCGTAAAACATGTTCCTCCATTTATATCTTATAGATGTTTAAATAAAGAGATGTCATTATCTTCTAGTCTATGAGATAATGTCTGTGTTTATCAAGCTTTGCCGTTTGTCGGCGGTGATCAACCTATTGCTGGAGTAAATTCATGATCTCGTTTCGCACACGATTGCCAGTTATCCTATTAGCATTAATGATCGGTCTCTCAAGCACATTAATTTTGCCAGTTCAGGCAGGTAACAAAAAGAGTGGGGAATTAAAGCCAAGCGGCACTGTGATGGTTAATGGTGCGGCGGTTGCCAGTAATGTCACAGTACTTACAGATAGCCGTATTGTTACGATGGGTAATAGCGGCGCAGTGGCAAATTTAGGTGCTACCGGTCAGCTCTTTGTTGGAGAGAATACCGATCTAATGCTTACTTTTGCGGACACCTGGGTGAGGATAGAACTCAGCTATGGTACAGTGCGTGTGCAGAATGGCAGTCAGAGTATCGCTTGGGTTATCACAAAGACCTGTGTGCGTGTCGAGGTAATCAATGGCAGTGTTAAGATCTTGAATGATAATAACAAGGATGAGGAGGCGTTAAAGGTCGGCGAAAGCAAGGAGTTTCTTGATAAGAACGGTATTACCTCCAATACCATAGATTATCCTGTCGATTATCGTGTTAGCACAATAGACTGTTTGGTTGCTGCTACACCCCGTGCCAAGCCTTCGCGTCGAGGTCTGCTCTTTGCGCTCTTTGGTGGTGGTGGCGCAGCCGGAGCACTAGGCGGTCTGTTAGGTGGCGGCGATCCTACACCAGCGAGTCCATTCCGTCCGTGATTGTACGGCTTATTGTCTCCTTATTGCTGATACTGCTCTCTTTATGGGGCTGCTATAGGGCATTGTGTGATGGGTTGGCAGGCACAATTGCTCGTTATGCACCAGAGACCGAATTCTTACAGACAGCAATTGAACTCTCACCTAATAATCCAAAATTACATTATTTACTTGGCCAAGCCTATCTATATGATCCTGACAATATCAATCCGCGCCAAGCTCTCGCCTTGTTGATCAGAGCAACGGAACTTTCCCCCAATGATTATCAACTGTGGCTAGTACGTGCTCAGGCAGAAGAGCGTGTAAATGAACTAGCAGCCGCCGAGACGAGTTTACGAGAGGCTGTTAAGCAAGCACCTAACTATCTAGAGCCGCATTGGCAACTGGCCAATCTGCTGATACGGGCCGGTAAAATGACAGCAGCGCTACCAGAATTACGTCAGGCACTCACTACCAACAGCCAGCAACTTCCTTATGCTCTTGAACTGATCTGGCAGCTTTCCGATGCTGATTTGCGCCTCACGGAATCGATTCTACCTGCTAACCCTACTGCTGAGATGGAGTATTTGCGATTACTATTGCGCAAGACACGTTATCGCGATGCGGCTAGTTATTGGCAGCAACTACCAATGACGGTACGTAACGCTAATAGCGTAATGGCGCGTCAGCTAATCGAGGCGCTGATCGTTGCTGCTGACTATGATCTTGCTTTTGATATCTGGCGCGTCTTGCCAGAATATCAAGGACTCGAACTGCCTAAAGGGAAGATTCATAATGGTGATTTCAAACAACCATTGGAACAACGTGGGGCTGGTTTCGAGTGGCAGTTTGATAATACCTCGACCTTAGCAAAACTCTCCGTTGATACTACTGCGTCACAACCAAATGGATATAGCTTGTCGATAGATTATACTGCAGAGGGTAATCCTACATTTGATCATATTAGACAGATCGTTATTGTCGAACCTGGCCATCAATACCGCTTGCGTTATTTTGCCCGTAGCAAAGAGTTGGTAGGCGGTGCTTTACCAGTTGTCGAGATTACCGATGCAGCCGGACGCGCACCATTAATGGTAGGTTCGCAGCCAGCAATTCTAGGTTCAGTTGATTGGCGCCAATTTGAAGTCTCTTTTAAGGTAGAAGCACCAACGCGTGCCCTGCTTATTGCCATACGTCGCCATGCACAGTGTGTAGTTGAAGGTCCTTGTCCAATCTTTGGCCGCGTTTGGTTTGCCAATTTCGTTCTCGAAGAGGTTAGATGAGAAGAAGAAAGAGACTACTAGATCAGATACTTTTCTGGGGCCTTGTGGGAGTAGTGTTATGGAGTCCGCTGCCATTCGGTTCGGTGGAGGCCTGGTCGGTTGCATTATTGCAGATAGCTGCCTTTATCCTACTCATTATCTGGGCGATAGAGTTTGCCCTTGGATATACTGCGCCCCTTAATCGCAATCTTTTACAGTTTCCTCTGTTAGGCATGCTCTTGCTGGCATTAGTACAGCTTATCCCTTGGGGGGCAAGAGGCCCAGTTAGTCTAGATCCTCAAGCTACTCGTGCTGCGATACTAATACTGCTAGCATTGATAATACTATTTTTACTTGCCATTAACATTTTGGATGAGGCGCGGTCACACCTATTCCTGCATATTTTGGTCTTTTGGGGTGGGGCAATAGCACTCTTTGCTATAGTGCAATATTTTACTGGCAATGGTCGTATCTACTGGTTCAAGAATGTTAGTGGAGGTGGCACACTAATCTTCGGCCCTTTTGTCAATCGTAACCATTATGCTGGTTTTATCGAGATGCTTGCGCCATTGCCAGTAGCGCTACTCCTGACAGGAGGGGTAAAGCGGGGGTTGCGACTACTTTATGGTTTTATTGTGACATTAATGTCGATCTCAGTGCTAATCTCTGCCTCACGTGCAGGTGTGCTTAGTTTAATCTGTGAATACATCTTTCTTGCAGCATTGGTTTGGGGGGGAAAGGCACGTCTAGCACAACGTGGAGTTGCTGTGTTGGTTCTGATCGTGATTTCCATCTTTCTAGGGGCACGCTGGCTAGGCGCCGAACCTCTTATGGTACGACTGACAGAGACAAGTGTAGAAATAGGTCAGACTCAGCCGCTGGGACGATTAGCAATCTGGCGGCAGAGTCTACTTATGGTACGGGATCATCCTTTTTTAGGAATAGGCTTAGGCGCCTACGAGACTGTCTACCCACAATATGACCAGGCCAGCGGCCGTTATAGGGTAGGGCAGGCACATAATGATTACCTACAATTACTCACCGATTTGGGATTGCTCGGGGCAATGTTGGGCCTCTTTTTTCTCTTGGTGTTCCTTACGCTCTCTTTTCAAAGGCTGCGGCACAGTTTCACTGGCAGCAGGGATTTCTTGAGCCGACGTACTCACGATCAAAGACTGCTGGCGCGACGTGCCCAAGTGTTGGGAGCTTTGCTCGGTTGTATTGGAATGATTGTGCACAGTGGGTTTGATTTCAATCTCCAAATCCCTGCTAATGCGCTCCTTTTCCTTATCCTGGTGGCGATGGCGACGATGGATCGCCGTCTTGATAGTATTAACGACGCGCTGGAAATTGCTCCGCGGGATCTCAGTTGAATCACCATTACGATAGTAATAGTTATAGTTGTAATAATAGTAGTAGCCATAACGGCTGTTTTCTGGATTGACACTATTGAGTACTACACCAAGAATACGTGCATTAGCCTCATCTAGATTGCGACGTGCACGTTGTACAATATCACGTCCAGACCGCTCGCTATGCACTACCAACAACACACCATCCGCCATTGAGGAGAGAATAATTGAATCAGCAAAAGATAGAATAGGTGGCGAGTCGATGATTACATATTCATGGGTTTCTGCTAAATGCTCAAGTAGTCGCTTCATACTTTGTGAGCCAAGCAACTCTGCTGGGTTTGGCGGTAGTGGTCCACAGATAACCATATCTAGATTATCAACCGGTGATTCGCAGATCAGGTCTTTGAGTTGACAATGGCCCGCCAGGTAAGTAGAGAGACCATTCTCACTAGGAAGTTTAAGGATCTTTTGCAATCTAGGGTTACGCAGATCGCAATCAAGCAGCACAGTGCGGGCGCCCGTCTGTGCTAATGAGATCGCAGTATTGATTGCCGTGGTAGTTTTACCTTCGCCTGGTTGGCTACTAGTGATGAGAATAACCTTATTACGTTGTTGATCGGAGGCAGAGAGTAGCACAGAGGTGCGCAGTTGTCGGTAGGATTCTGCAATTGAGGAGTTTGTTGCTGTAAAAGCAATCAGCTCGACGTTATCAAGTAGCCTGCGTACTCCGCTCGGTAGAGGAGTATTGGCAGTAGGAGCATTCTTGATAATACGGCTGGTGTGAGCGGTAGCTGCGGGAATCAGGCCCAAGGTTGGTAGGTTGATAAAGCGATCTACATCTTCAACCGATTTAATATGGTTATCTAAGTACTCACGGGCAAAGGCTAGCCCTATCCCACCAGCCAGTGAACCTAGTAGAGCAAGCGCTAATATAGAAGGTACTTGTGGGCTAATGGGGGCTTTTGGCAAGGTAGCATAGTCGCTGACAGAAAGGTTATTCGATTCCGAAATAGCCGAGATATCAACCTCTTTAAGACGTGATAAGAGGGTCTTATGGATCTCTTTCTTGGTCTCTACATCCTGCTGTAGAATCTTATAGTTAATTGCGCTCTCATTCTGATTAAGCGTGACAGTAAGTTGAGTGTCTAAGTCGGCGCGCAACATCTTCTCACGTTCCAGTTCAGTACGGTAACGAGTCTCTATACCAGCAATGATATTACCCTTTAATGATTGTAGTTCTGCTTCTACTTGACGGATTGCTATCTCGGTCTGTTTAACCTCTGGCCAGTCTTCTGTGAACTTGATAATTAGTTCAGCATGCTTCTGTTTAAGTCCAGAGAGACGGCTTTGCAAGGCTTGTACAGCAGGATTGCCCTGTACCTGTGGAATCGCATCACTCTGGCCTTCGCGGCTCAATTTGTGGATCGACTCGGCTTCCTTGCGTAGCGCTTCTGCTTCTAGTACCTGGCGGTTCAAAATTGCTAGTCGCTCGACTACCGTATTTTGGCTGTCATCTAAGGAGACAATCTTATGGCTCTTACCATAGTTTATCAATTTCTCTTCTGCACTACGTATCTCTGCCTGTAGTTCGGCAACACGTTTTTGTAGAAAACTAGAGGTCGATTTTGATGAACCTATCCGCCGCTTCAAATTGTTAAGTATAAAGGCATCAGCTACAGCATTAACGATCTTCTGAGCCACCTGAGGGTTTTGATGACGAAAAGTGATCTGGACTAAGCGAGTATTGTTAACTGCCGATACCTGTAGACTGGCCAGTACCATTCCTACAAATGGCTCAAGCCGCTCTGCCTCTTGAGGATCAAATTGTCCATCTAAACTGGTGCCAGTGAGGATAGGGAGGGTGTTGCTATTCTTCTTTTGTGTAGTCTGTACTGGCTTTGCTGTTGGCATCAATATCTCTAACAGTGCTGCTCCTAAGGTTGATGGTCCGCTAGTAAGGAAATCGGGGTTATGTTCAAGATCTAGATCTTTTACTACTTGCCTTGCTAATGAAGGACTGGTGAGTAGTCTCAACTGGGTACGGTAATATTCAGGATCAAGCCAGCTTTGGAAGACCAGTTTCGATTCATCAAAGACATCAGCCTTTTCTGGATCAATCTGTACTAGTGCGCTCGCCTGATAGGTTGGGCGTGTGCGTGACAAACCTAGTGCGGTAACTGCCATAACAATTATTACACAGCTAATAATTGAGTACTTGTACTTGAGTAGGACTTTTAAGTATTTATTTATATCTAGCCCTTCTGTGGCAGTAGCAGCTTCATGGCTATAACCATAACGGCGCCCAGAACGTTCGACGCTAACTTGCGAATCCTTGACTTGAATCAGTTGTTGATCTTCCCCCATGTAATCCCTCAAATTTCTTCTGATTAATGAAACTTAGGTTAGCGTATTACGGTGAGTGGCGCAGATCCTAGACCAATTCCCAATGCGCTTACCACAGTACGCAAGAATGCTTTACCAGGACTATGCGCATCTGGCACGATTATTATATCGTTGACCTGTAGTTCAATATCTTCTGCTTTCTTCTTTTCAATAGCGAGTAGATCAACACTAATATCGCTGTCTTTATCCTGGTTTTGACGTAATATGCGAATCTTCTCTTTGGCTGAATTAGTATTTAATCCACCTGCTAAGGCGATTGCTTTGGTAACGGTAAGACGATCGTGGAAAGGCTGTGGCCCCGGCTTGATAACATTGCCTGCAACATAGATAACATCGGCATTGGGAACGGTAATAATATCTCCCGGCTGAACATAGAAGTTGGCCTCGGGTTTACCCTCCAGCAATGATTTCAGTAGTACACTCTCTAAAGGTGGTCTTGAGCCTGCTTCTGGTAGGCAAGATGGCAGGTCTTGGTTATGAACTATGTTTATGATTGCACCCGCGGAATCGTTAGGACCACCAGCATAGGTAAGCAGCTCTAATAGCCGTACACTACGCCGCAATTGGAAGCGACCAGCCTGTTTCACAGCACCAATTATTGCCACTGGCTGGCTCTGAAACTCTTTTACTAATACATCAACATGTGGGTTGCGTATGTATTTGCTATATTTTGATTCGAGTAGTTGTGCTAGTTGTAGCTCGGTCAGACACTGTACATTGATCGGGCTATCAATACGCGGCAGACTGATAAAGCCACCACTGTCTACCCTTACTTCGCTATTAAGTTCGTCTACGCCAAAGATATGTATCTCTAGCAGGTCACCGCTGCCTATACGATAGCCATTACTATCGGCGGCCCTTTGCGATTCTGTTGCCGAGGGTGGTCCCGATAATGGTAGCTGCGCCGCCACAACTAGCGGCAATATCAATATCGCAGCCAATACGAGTAGCAATTTTTTGCTTTCCATATGCTCTCCCACTAACTCGTAAACTACGATCACTATTAAACTTACTGCTAAGCCAGGGTATCGTAAGCATAATTTATCAGTTTAACTATTGTCAATTCGTAGTTTATACAATTTTTAGGCCACGATTGCAGGGCTCTTGGGCTTCAAATTAACTCTTTATATTTTAATACTTTATATCCTCTACATAAGAGATAGTAGAAAAAACCCTGGAAAAGAATATTTTCAAAATGGAAAGCAGTTTCCATTAATCTGTTTCAAAATGGAAAATTTGCTATATCCCATTGTTAGAAGTGGGACGGAGGTGGCAAATCTTTTGACAAAGCGGTTAGCGCTACACTATAGTGTACGGTGATAAATGGGCCAACCAACCCATAGTGGTCAATCGAATCTAGAACTATTTCCAGGTAGGTATGCTAAGACTAGAGAAATTGGTATTACGAGGTTTTAAATCATTTTGTGAGCCGACTGAGATTATATTTCACGAAGGTATCACTGCTGTAGTAGGACCGAATGGTTGTGGCAAGAGCAATATTCTTGACGCGATCGCTTGGGTATTAGGGGAACAATCGGCCCGTTCCCTACGCGGTGGTAAGATGGATGATGTGATATTTAATGGTACACGCGAACGTAAGCCTTTAGGCCTGGCCGAGGTCGCACTGACACTAGTGGCATGTGAAGATATCTCACCACGTACGCCGGCCATAGACGATATAGAAGTTGATGGTGAACTGCCTGGCGTACCCGAGCCAGCACCGGCAGCGGCTGAAACAGAGCCGGTCGTAGCCGTAGAAGCCCTGCCAGTTGTGCCAGCAGAGACAGCCGAGACAGTAGAAGTGAATTTAGCTGCTACGGCTAATGTAGTAGCTGAACCGCGTGAAACATCTGAAGAGACCACGGCTCGCCGGGGACGACGTAGTAAGCCCAATCCCAAAATTGCCTTCCAACGCGCATTTGCTGGCCAACGGCAGTTGCCTACGATAGCTGCGGGCGAGCGAGTAGTTATCTCTCGTCGGCTCTATCGTTCTGGTGAGAGCGAATATCTGATGAATGGTCATAGTTGTCGGTTACGCGACATACAAGACTTTTTTGCTGGCACAGGCTTAGGTGGTGCACAATACGCAATCATTGAGCAAGGCCATATTGGTCAGATCCTTTCTGCTAAACCACAAGAGCGACGTGGTCTTATTGAAGAGGCTGCCGGTATTACCAAGTTCAAGGCGAAAAAGCATCTAGCAGAATTGAAACTAGAGGCAACACGTCAAAATCTTGCTCGTCTCAACGATATCATCAGTGAGGTCGATCGTCAGCTTGGCGCACTTAAACGACAGGCGGCAAAAGCACGTCGTTACCACCGCTTGCGCGAACGTATGCGCTTGTATTGGCGCTCTTTCTTTACCATTGAATATCGTCGTATAGAAGAGAGATTGCGTGAAGTAGAAGACGAGTTAGCAGCAGTGCGGGCTCGTGAACAGGCACTGACTGGTACATTGACTGCCCGTGAGGCTCAATATCGTGAGGCACAGCAGCATGTTTATGAGAAAGAGACACAACTAGAGCAGGCGCGTACACAAGCAACCAGTCTAGAGATTGAGACCGATCGCACACGCAGCCGTATTGGTTACCAGCGCGCACAACGTCAAGAGATCGCTACACGTATTGCCGACTTTCATCGTGAATTACAGGTCACTGCCGAACGGGCTGCTCTAGTTGATAAGGAGATCGCACGTCGCCGTCAGGATCTTAACAAAATTAATCAGGAGCTTTCTCAAGACGAGATTGCCGTCAATCAACAGGAGACTTCCTATAGGGCTCAGCTTGAGCAGCAGGCGGCAGCAGAACGTGAATTGGAATCAAGTCGTACACAGCTACTCGCCGAAGTAGGCAAAACTGAAAGGTTGCGCCATCTTAAGCAACAGCTCTCCGATAACCTTAAAAAGGTTATGCTTCAACAGCAGAACCTAGGCAATGAAGCCGTGCGTGCCGAAGAGCGACACAACCAATGTCAACAGGATTACCAGCGAATACAGACCGAGATCTCAACGCATGTGCAGCAGGTTGATATCCTTGCCACACGATTGCGGGAGATTATGGAGCAGCTTGAAGTTGAGTCTCGCGAGGCTGAAAGTGAGCAATCAACGCTTGCCGATCTAGTGCGTGAGTGTGCACGTGTTGAGGATCGTCTGGCTTCTTTAGTAGAGTTGGATGAACAACGCGCCTTCTTTAGCGAGTCGGTACAACAGTTGTTAGCGGATGCAAATGCGCGTCGCGATTTCCATCTACTCGGCACATTGGCTGATTTTCTAGATGTTGCTCCTAAGTATGAGACAATGGTCGAGCGTGTGTTAGGTGAATGGTTACAAGCTGTTATTGTGCCTACACTGGATGACACATTGGCAGCGGCCAACTGGCTCAATACACATCAAGCAGGTGGCGCAGCTTTCTTAGTAACAGGATTGCACGGTTGTGGTTCGATAGCGGTAGGTGATGCAGACACTTCACCTGATGCCGCTGGTTCTGAAGACTATTCTTCCCATCATCAAACTACCAGCACATTGCTTGAATTACTGGGACTAAAGCCTGAAATGGCGCAACTGGTGCGACGTGTATTACCAGAGTTAGCAAATGCTTGTGTGACTGTCGATCTAGCAACCGCGTTACAACTTTCTGCGGCTATGCCTACCACGCTGATAGTTACATTAGCAGGTGAGCGAGTACGCGCCTCTTCACTACTGGTTACTGGTACGGCGACAGAGAATGGTGTTAGTGTCTTACAGCTCAAGCGCGAGATTAAAGATCTTACTTCGCGGCTAGTAACACTTGGTGAACAGCGTGAACAGGCTGTCGCTATTCTACAGACTCGTCGTGCTGGCATAGCAGAGTTAGAGACTGAGCGGATTGGTTTAGATACCAAGTTACGCAATGAAGAGAAGCAGTTGGTAGGCAAACGTGTTGAAGTTAGCCAAAGTGAGCGTGAACTAGAACGTGCCCGTCAGCATATGCGTGTAGTTGCCGCAGAACGCGCACAGGCTGATACAGACTTCTTGCAATGTGAGGAGAAACTCACACAGGTACAAGATGAATTAACAAGAGCCGAACAGAGTCGTACTAGATTAGAGCAGAGTGTAGAGCAGGTGCGTGCCAGGTTAGCTGAGCTTAAATCGCAAGTCGAGGTAGCTGCGCAAGGATTAGCGCAGCTACGTGCCGACATGGCAGCACGCTTAGAGCGTCGTCGCGCTGCTATGTCTGACTTACGTCGACTTGAGGAGGAGGTAGCACAACTAGCACGCCGTAGTGAGCGCGATCAGTTTGAATTATTGCAATTCGAAGGCCGTGAGCGTGAACTGACTGAGAGTCTGGCACAGGCCGAAGCCGATATCACAGAACTAGATGCTGCGTTAGCACGTGCTCGTGCCTTGGTCTTGACCGCAGAACATGAGCTGACTAACACACGTGAAGGCGCCATTCGGCTAGAAGCTGAACTAGAGACCTTGCGTACTGAGATCGCTGCCGCCCATGAAACACGTACCCGCACAGAGGTTGAGAGTGCTAGGCTACAGACAGAGGCGCAGCATTTGGAACAGGCTTGTCGTAATGAACTAGCAGAGAGTCTTGCCACTATAGTAGTGACGCCAACCGATGAGATGCTGGCGGAAGAGAATGAGGAAGACAACCTGGCAACTACTCTCGAAGTCGATCAGATTAAGGAGACATTGGAAGATCTACGTGCCAAAATCGACGAACTTGGCCCAGTCAATATGATGGCGCTTGAGGAGTTAGCAGAGACCGAAGAGCGCTATACATTCTTGCAACAACAATATAAAGATGTACTCGAATCGATTGCAGCAACTGAAGAGGCATTACGCGAAATCAAACGGCGTTCGCGCACACGTTTCTGTGAGGCTTTTGAGCAGATCAATGCCAACTTCTCAGTAGTATTTCAGGAGCTATTTGGGGGTGGACGCGGCGAGATGGCGCTTATTAATGAGGAAGATGTGCTAGAGAGTGGAATAGATATTATTGCTCAGCCACCTGGTAAGCGTCTGCAGAGCGTACTACTACTATCAGGCGGAGAGAAGGCAATGACCGCGCTTGCGCTTATCCTGGCAATCTTCCGCTTCCGTCCTAGCCCATTCTGTGTGCTTGACGAGGTTGATGCGCCTCTGGATGATATCAATATCGGCCGTTTCACTGAGAAGATCCGGCAGATGAGTGAACAGACACAGTTCCTCGTAATCACACATAGTAAGCGCACTATGGAAGCCGCTGCCTCGCTTTATGGTATCACCATGGAAGAGGCTGGGGTTTCCAAATTGATCTCGGTACGCCTACAGTAAAAAGAGCCTTTCCTCACTAGCCTAACCCAATCTTGTGAGAGCAAAGACTATTTTTTAGGTTTAGTAGACGGTTTTTTCTTGGTTGCAGTTACATCGCGTAGCGCTAATATGCGAATAACATTGCGACCAGTCGGCTCGCGCTCACGCTGCTCCCAAGACTCATAGGTACGTAATGGCACGTCTAGCTTTTTCGCCATCTCTTTTTGGGTTAGTTTAAGCTTATCCCGTAATTCTCGACAAAGTTCGGCAAAGTCAATATTAACTGGTAAGTTCATAGCAGGGTTATACGTAAGATTCAATGATAATGTTATATTATTGGTATAATCTCGCAAATGCGGGAGGGAGTCAATGGACTTGAGAGATTTTTTGCGAATCTATCGGTAAGATCTAACCGAACTTCCTCGCCTGCCCTGCGAATGTGGGATAGTATGATTATGTTTTACAGATATTTTATAGGTTTCTAGGTTATTGCTACCTACCTGGGTAGTAATCTTGATAGGCGATAAATATTATGATGGATAGGCACGCCATTATCTGGTCGTTAAGAGTTCTATATGGAGCAACGAGGACTTCCAGATAAGCATCTGTATCAAGACAAACTGACAATGGTATCGGCACGGCTTTACTACCGATTTATCACGGGATGTAGTAGCCATTGAGCAAAAATAGACTTTCATATTTAAAAATCATCTTCTAGGAGATTCTAGCGGTGGATCAGATGCGTAAGGGGCAAGCTTTCCTTGGCATGATCATGAGTTTAGTATTACTCTGTTCTGCTCTTACTACGCTCGCCCAATCCAGTGGACCAACACACCCGCAGGGTGAGCAGAGCAGTGAAGAGACAATCCATATAGATGCCACACTGGTCAATGTTCCCTTAATCGTGGTCGATAAACAGGGGAAATATATTGCTAATCTGCGAGCTGAAGATTTTCTCATTTATGAAGACGGTGCTCAGCAGGAGATAGCGTTCTTTTCTGCCGAGACTGTACCTTTTTATGTTGTGCTACTGCTTGATGTAAGTAATAGTGCCAGAACCCATCTGACTTCTATACAAAGGGCGGCAAGGAGTTTTGTTGCCGCAATACGTGAAAAAGAGCGGGTTATGATGATCTCTTTTGCTACCGATATCACCGTGCTGAGTCGATTTACTTCAGATAAAGAGGAATTAGAAGAAGCAATACAGTCGCTAGAGTTGGGTGGTGGTACTCGCCTTTATGATGCTGTACTGAAGGCTGCTCGCGATAAGTTAAAACGGATCAAAGGTAGAAAGGCTTTGATAGTGCTTACAGATGGCGATGATCGTGGCAGCTATATGCATGCTAGTTATGTGATTGACGAAGTACTGGAATCAGGCGCACTGGTTTATGTGGTACGCTATCCGGTTCGTAATACGTCGTCAGCGCTGCCGCCACTACATGGTGGCCAAGCGCTGTTACAGAAAGGTAAAGCTCAATATCCCTATTCTTACAATTATGATTTTATACAGGATCTAATCAACAGAACGGGGGGTACATTGCTATCGGCGTCTTCTGTAGCCAATCTTGTCGGACCTATGAAGAATATTGCAGATGAGTTACGACATATCTACAGCATAGGTTATTATCCTACCAATGCGGCGCCGACCAGCGAGCGTCGTAAGATTGAAGTCAAGCTACGCAATTTTCCACAGGCAGTGTTACGCTACAAGAAGAGTTATGACAGCGCCAAGACAGATAAATCACAGCCTTCTGTGGGTAATAAACTATTGACACATTAAATGATTGCTTATCTAGTGGCGGCGCGATTATTATCAATAATCAAGAAGAGCTTTTTTTCCCCTAGACTTGCCGAGTAAAATAGATGTCTCACTAAATTTAATAAGGATTTAGATATGAATAGCGTGCATCGTCGTGCAAAACTGCTGACGGTAGGAATGGTGCTATTGTTGATCAATAGTGCCTATCTGGCCACCTATGCGGAAGCGACTGTCTTCTATCTGACCAATGTGCTTGCGCATCTAGGGCTAGGGCTACTGATGCTGCTAATACTGATAGCAGCATTTGGTCAAAGGCTTAAACGCCTAGAATGGAATGATACTTGGTGGCTGTTGATGCTCTCCAGCGGTATTATCGGGACAGTCTTGTTGTTGCTTGGTAACACCCGTAATACCCGCTGGTTACTCTATTCTCATATTATCCTAATGGTTTTAGCATTATTGCTGATGTGTGTACGGGCACAGGATTGGTTGCAATTACCACGCCGCGCCGCGCTCTTATTAGTAGCAGCAGTATTACTACTGCCTAGTACTGCACGTATCTACCAGTACTATAGTGCTCCATCGCCACGTATCACTAATCCAGATGAGATCCCTGTTTTGATGGAAGAGGAAGGCGATGGTCCTAACAGCCCTTTCTTTCCTTCTTCGGCTACTACTAATACACGTGGATTGATACCAAGCAACTTTTTTATGACTTCTCAGATGTGCGCACGTTGCCATGCCGAGATTTACCAGCAATGGAATGCCTCTGTACATCATTTCTCCTCTTTCAACAATCAATGGTATCGTAAATCTATTGAGTATATGCAGGATGTCGCAGGACTGCAGGCATCAAAATGGTGTGCAGGCTGCCATGACCATGCTGTATTCTTCAATGGACGTTTTGAGCGTCCTATCAAAGAACAGATCAACACCCCAGAGGCACAGGCAGGGTTGGGTTGTACTTCTTGTCATTCAATTGTGCATGTACGTAGCACTATGGGACAGGGAGATTTCGAGGTTGAGTATCCACCTCTACATGATTGGGCAACCAGTTCAAATAGACTGTTAAGTTTCACCCATGACCTGCTGATCAAGGCAGATTCTGAGCCACACCGTAAGACATTTATGAAGCCGTTTCATCGTGGTAGTACGGCAGAGTTCTGCTCATCTTGCCATAAGGTACATTTAGACAAACCGGTAAATAACTATCGTTGGTTTAGAGGCTTCAACGAGTATGATAACTGGCAAGCGAGCGGAGTATCAGGGCAAGGAGCACGCTCTTTCTATAGTCCAGCACAACCGCAGAAGTGCGTAGATTGTCATATGCCACTGGTCGCAGCCAATGATCCAGCCGCAGTCAATGGTAAAGTACATTCACATAGGTTTCCTGGCGCTAATACGGCAATACCTTATGTAAATGGGGACCAGCAGCAGTTAAAGGTGGTAACAGATTTTCTCCAAGATCAACAGATCAGTGTAGACATCTTTGCTATGAGCAAGGGTGAGCCAGCCAAGCAGTTGAAGTCGTTAAGCAGTCGCGAAGAGCCGCGCTTGGCATCTACATTTGCGGTAGGTGAAGAGACTCTTGATAGTGGTGTAGAGGCGGTTATCACACCTCCTGAGGATGTCTTTGCTCCCCTCAATAAAGTGAATGCAGAAGTGCGACGGGGAGATTCGCTGCGAATTGATCTGGTAGTACGCACCCGCAAAGTAGGCCATTTCTTTCCTGGTGGAACGGTAGACGCCTTTGATGTTTGGGTAGAGTTACAAGCGGTCGATAATCGCGGTGAAATACTGTTTTGGAGTGGAATGGTAGAAGATAAAGGGCATGGACCAGTAGAGACAGGAGCACACTTCTATCGCGCATTGTTGTTAGATGAGCATGGCAACCGTATCAATAAGCGAAATGCCTGGGCGGCACGCTCAGTAGCATATGTACGATTAATCCCACCCGGCGCCGCAGATACGGTGAGATATCGATTGAACATTCCCAAAGATTGTGGAGATGAGATCACTCTTAAGGCAAAGGTACATTATAGGAAGTTCAGTTGGTGGAATACACAGTGGGCATATGCTGGTGTGCCGGAGCCAAGTCAGACAGCAGCATCGGTAACTAAAGATCATGATGACCGACACTTTATCTTCAATGGCGATACCAGTAATGTATCTGGAAAGCTTAAGGCAATACCAGAGTTGCCAATTGTGACAATGGCACAAGATGAGGTGAAGTTAAAAGTATTAAGTGCTCAAGCGCCTCTGCCACAACCGCGTGAGTATCTAGATAAGAGTGTGCGGGAGCGTTGGAATGACTATGGTATAGGCCTGTTATTACAAGGTGATATTAAGGCTGCAGAAGCAGCATTTTTAAAAGTGACACAAATGGAGCCGGCTTATGCGGATGGGTGGGTAAATGTAGCAAGGGCGCGTATACAGGAGGGGCGATTAGATGCAGCACAGGAGATGTTAACACAGGCACTCAAGATCAAGCCGGAACTAGCAAAAGCACAGTTCTTTATGGCAATGGTATTAAAAGGGCAGGGGCAATATGATCAGGCGCTGACATATCTTAATAGCGCAACTCAACAATTTCCTAGAGACCGTGTGGTATTGAATCAGTTGGGGCGTATACTGCTTCTACAACGGCAATATGAGCAAGCGATCAAGGTACTGAAGCGAGTGTTGGAGATTGATCCAGAGGATCTGTCGGCGCACTACAATCTGATGTTGAGCTATCAAGGTTCAGGTAATCAGGAGATGGCTCAGCGTGAACGTAGACTCTATATGCGCTTTAAGGCAGATGAGTCTTCACAGGCGATCACAGGCGATTTTCGCAAGCTCAACCCGGAAGATAATAATGAACGACAATCGATTCACGAACATGTCTCTATATCTGCAGAGAAGATTCGTGCTAATCAAAATGTCTTATCTGCACACAGTAAATAAGCAGAGATCAAATATTGGGGACGAAAAGTTAGCGATGTTTACACGGCTATTAGTAATGGTAATGATTTTGGCGATGTTGGGCTGTAATGGAAAGAGTTCTGAAAACTCCAACCAGAATACTAACAATGAGACAACAATAGCTACTGAGCCAAATAGAGGTTCAATTCCGCCTGTTAGCGGCATCAACCCTCAAACAGAGACTGAACCTACTGCCAACCCAGTAGATAGTAAACTTGTGCCAGTTCAGTTTGCTGACATTACCCGTACTGCAGGTATAAATTTCAAACATACCAGTGGTGCTTTTGGTCAAAAGTATCTGCCAGAGACAATGGGTGCTGGCTGCGCTTTCCTAGATTTTGACAATGATGGTTGGCAGGACATACTACTTATTAACTCTAAGCATTGGCCAGGCCAAAAGGGCCGTAAAGTAACACAAGCGCTCTACCACAACAACAAAGATGGTACATTCTCTGATGTTACACGTGCGGCTGGATTAGATATAGAGATGTATGGCTTAGGATCTGCCATTGCCGATTATGATAATGATGGTTATGTAGATATCTTCCTCTCTGGCTTGGGACCAGATTATCTATTACGCAATCGTGGTAATGGTACTTTTGAGGATGTAACGGCACGCGCTGGTGTAGATAACCCGGATTTTAGTACTGGCGCAGCCTGGTTCGATTATAACAAGGATGGCTTGCTAGATCTCTTTGTCTGTAACTATGTGGAATGGTCAATCGAGAAGGATCTACATTGCACGCTTGATGGCAAGACAAAATCTTACTGTAAGCCGGAATCTTATAAGGGGCAGACGAGTCGGCTTTATCACAATCGTGGCAATAGTCAATTTGAAGATGTCACGGAAAAGGCAGGCTTACTTGATCCTACTTGTAAAGCCCTTGGCATCGCGGTAGTCGATTATGATCGTGATAGTTGGCCAGATCTATTTGTTACTAACGATACCGAACCGAACAAACTCTATCACAATGAAGGCAATGGCATTTTCACTGAACAAGGGGTTACCGCAGGTATTGCCTTTAGTGAATCTGGAGTAGCGCGAGCAGGAATGGGAACAGATTTTGCCGACTATGATGGTTCTGGCTATCCTAGTCTTATTGTTGGTAATTTTTCCAATGAGATGTTTGGTCTATATCATAATGAGGGTAAGGGGCTATTTATAGATGAGGCGCCTACCTCGAATATTGGTCAGGCGACACTGCTTTCGCTTACTTTTGCCTGCTTCTTCTATGATTACGACTTGGATGGCTATGAGGATATCTTCCTCGCCAATGGTCATGTTGCTGACGATATTAATCGTGTACAGCCTAAGATCACCTATGCACAGTCGCCCAAACTCTTCCGGAACTTAGGTAAAAAGCGTTTTGATGAGATGAGCAGACGCGTTGGAGTGGCTTTTCAACAGCCTATGGTGGCGCGTGGTAGCGCTTATGCCGATTACGATAATGATGGTGATCTAGATCTATTAATTACTACCAACAATGGGTCAGCAAGACTGTTGCGCAATGAAGGGGGAAACCAGCATCACTCACTACGTATACGCACAGTAGGGACAAAATCGAACCGTGATGGCATAGGCGCGACAGTCACGATTAGACTCGCCGATAGCACTACACAGTGGCGTGTCGTTAAGAGCGGTTCAAGCTACTGCTCACAGAGCGAATTACCTATCACCTTTGGATTAGGTAAACAGGATCGTGTTGCTGCCATTGAGGTGAAATGGCCTAGTGGTCTAGTTGATAGGATAGTTGATATCAATGCTGATCAGATTATCACTATCAAAGAAGGCAGTGGACTAGATGGAGCAATACCATTGGCTGGTAAACTTGCCCAGCAACAGCTCTCATTGCAACAACTTGTCCATTAGTGCAAGAAGCGATTAAAAGTTTTCTTAGCCATCTGTAGCAGCAGCTTTTACCATTGTGCCGACCAGGGCACTCATCTCACTGGTGATACTCTCTCTGTCTGTAAACAACTCCCATACTGTCCCATTATCAGCAGATTCATGTTTAGTAGTAATACGGCCTACTAGTCGGAAGCGATCCTGTGGACTAGGGTGAGTATCATCTTCTGTGGTTTGACGATTGAGTTCGTCATTTACTTCAACCTCAATCGATTTCTCATCTATTAGCTTCAATTCATAAAGATTTCGCAGATGGCGCTGGGTATCCATAGCTTCATTAATCTCATTGGTGGCCAGTGAGCCGAATTCAACGCTTCTACGGATTACATGGCGTAGACCCTCTTCAAACGCTTTTGCGCCATAGATACGTGCTGCAACACGATCGGCAAGCACTTCTTGTAGACGTACAGCACCATAGCTGATACGACGAAATATGAAATGATAGACACGTAAGAACTGAAAAGCGATATTCCACCAGACCGCTTGGCCACTAAGAACTATCGCCTTGGCAAATTTCATCATATCGTTGTTGACTCGTAAGGCAACATTGCCACCCGCAGTGTCACGATGAGAAAAATGGCCATATTCGTGGGCAAGTACGGCACGGAATGCATTCTGACTAAACCCATTCAATAGACCAACACCAAGAATGAGGATACGTTCCGCGCGATCTTGTGAACGCTCACGATAGCTGCCACGTTCGTAGACCGCTAGTTCAGTGGTAGGAGTGATACGAATCTCATCGATTGGGCGTGTGCCTACACTCTCAGCAACCTCACGAGTGAGTGTCCACAAGCCGGGCGCTTCTTGTGGTTGTAGGCTACGGCCAGCGTCTTCTGCTTTTACTCTAATAAAAAGAGAGCGAATCATCTGATATACAGTAACAATGGCACAGATACCTATGATTGCAACTAACTTGACAGGGATACGACCAAGCATAAGGAAGCCATAAAAGATTGAACCTGAGATTGCAATAACCAGAAAGATAACCATGGGGATCGAGATATAGTAGTAAGTACCAGCAATATTTATCAGTAGTCGATAATATCTTCTTAGCGATAGCTCTTGGTTGCTGGTAGCAGCATTAGGATCGGCTGTCTCAATCGATCTCAAAGTTATATTTGAAAGGATCTTGCCCAGTAAAAATAGTAGGACTAACCCAAAAATCCAGACAATAAAAAGATAGAGGGTATAATATGCGTAATGCCAGACAGTGGCGTTGCTTTGGATTCCTGATGCTAGGATCTTCTCTGCGACATCAGCAGGTAGACCTAAACTTTGGGCTTTCTTGATCTCTTCTTCAGCTTTGATCCAGTCTTCCTTCATAGCCGCAGAAATCCCATTAAAGTAATGGGTTACCATAAGGTCTGGATGCTTCTTAACAAGGATCTCGGTGGCGGCATGGAATTCATTGGTCTTATCCAGTTCTAGCGCCAATTGCGCAACAAGTGCAGGGTAATGTGGATCATTCTCCTTATTTAGATCGTTGGCCTGTTTTGCCAAAGTAAGTGCGCGCTGCTTATCGACAGGTGAACTATTGATATTCTTACCAGGATAGGCAAGCAGTTGAGCTAAGCTAATAAGATTTTCTGGAGAGCCTCTCTTCTTTACCGCCGCTTCCGCTAGCGCAAGACCTTCTTCTCTTTTTCCTAATTCAACTAATGATCCGCCCAGCCGACGTAGCGCATGATCGAATTCTGGTGCCTGTTTAAGCACTTCTTGGTAAAGCCGCGCGGCTTCCTGATAATCGCCTCTATCTAAGGCAACCGTGGCAGCCTTAAACGTTTCCAGGGCGTTGGGAGCAACGGTTTCTAATTCGCGCCATATTACCTTCTCCTTCTCTATATCGCGCTCATTTGACTGAGCAAAAAATGTCGTAGACATTAACAATATTAGCACAATGGTAAAAGAAAGCTTTGTCTTCATCTGCTCCCATCCTTTCCCATTAAAATACCATAGTAGATTTGACGAACCAGTTTACTATATTGCGGAGGTGGATCATAGATAGTAGATTAGAAAATGACTTACTTCCATGCAGATTAATGATGTTTTTTTTCTCCATTTTACGCGTCTTTATTAGTAGTGTCTTGATATGATCTCAACACTAGACAAAATATACTGTTGTGACAATTGAGAATCTATCATAATTGAGCAGAGCATTCTTTACGTATTCAGGTTATACAATAAGGGTCAGCGATAACTTCCCATTTGTATAGGAGAAAGACTATGAAGGCGAAAAGTTTAATATTCGCAATAATTCTAATGGTGTTTTATTATCCCTTTAATAAGCCGGCGCAAATGAGTTCAGACGATCCACAACAACCAGAAATAGCCCCATTGATAACGGCAACTGTTACAACGACTGCAGATAGCGGAGATGGGTCATTGCGCGCCGCGATATTGGCAGTAAATCAAGCTCCTGGTAGCTCAATAGTCTTCAATATACCTACCGGCGATACTGGCTTTGATCGCAATAGTGGCGCTTTCATAATCAGAGTTCGTTCTCCTTTACCAGCCATTACAGCAAACTCTATAACCATTGATGGAAATACCCAACCAGGCGTAAATCCTGTTCCAGAAATTGTTATCGATGGACGACTTAGCCCCACAAACAGCAATGGTATTACAATAAAATCGAGTAATAATACGGTAAAAGGATTAACTATCAATAACTTTTTCGCTGGTGCAGGTATTCTTATAGATACTACTGCCGCCAGGAATAACAGTATAACCGGCTGTTTTATTGGTACAGATGCGGTGGGCAAAATCAGTGCTGGTAACAGAACCGGGATACGTATTAGCAATGGAGCAAGCTCTAATAAAATTGGTATGGCCGGTAGTGTGGTTAGCACCAATGTAATATCAGGCAATACTAATGAAGGAGTTGCTATTCTAGGGGCCGGTAGTGATGGCAATATTGTCGCTAACAACCTAATTGGTCTGGATGGTACGGCGACACGTAATCAACTACCCAATCTAAGTCATGGTATTATGATAGGAACTGGTGCAAAAGCCAATACTATCAATCTCAATATGATTGCTGGCAATCTAGGGAACGGTATTTTAATTACTGACAATGGTACAAGTGGAAATATTATTCAGAGTAATTCTATCGGGCTTACTGCTAATGGTCTTGCCCGTGGCAATAATATGGATGGCATTGCCATAGTAAATGGCGCAACCATGACAGATATTGGTGGTATCAATATAGGCAATACCATTGCTTTTAATATTGGTGATGGTATCTCGATAGGCAGCAATAAAAGCGACGTTAATAGCGTAAAAAATAAGATATCGCGCAATAAGATCTTTGCCAATGCAGGACTAGGTATTGATCTAGGCAATGATGGAAAGACTGCTAACAGCACGAGTGATAATGGTCCTAATGGTTTCAATGATACACCAGTCATAACCAGTACAACAGCAACTGGCAATGGTACCATTACAGTAAGAGGAACGGTCACCTCAACCGCTATGAATGTTGTCGAGATATTTATCAATATATTGCCTAATCCCTTCAATAATCAGGCAGATTTCAATGAGGGACAGAACTTTGCCATTGCCGCTACAACTACCACAGGCTCTTTTAGTGTTACAATTCCAGCTACTACACAGGTTGCTCTTACTGCCACTGCTACCGATAGTAATGGTAATACTTCTGAATTCTCCGAACCGTTTCTATTAGGTGTAGATCAGCCAGATTTTGTTGTTACAGATCTCTCCACCTCACCAACCTCAACAGTTCCCGGTGGCAAGGTTAAGGTCCGTTTTAATATTAAGAATCAAGGGATGGGGACTGCCCCGGCTGCTACTCACAATGTTGTACTCTCATCTGATAGCACTATTAGTCTTCAGGATCGACTACTAGTTAGTGTGACAACCAATATGCTTAGCGCTGGTTCTTCGCAAACGTTTATGCCTGAAGTTAGCATTCCTCTGGATCTCCCTAATGGCCCGTTTTTTGTTGGTGTAATTGTTGATGCAGGCGGACTGATTACTGAATCTCAAGAAGGTAACAATATTGCTAGACTCGCTGTTACTAACCTAGTTTTACCGGATCTAGTAATACGTAATTTGCTGATTAACCCTACAACTATCAACCTAGGTGGTAGTGCGCGGATATCCTTTAACATCGCAAATCAGGGTAGTGCAGATGCCACTAATCATATTCATGAGGTGAGAATCTCTTCTGATAATAAGATTGATACCAGTGATCCACTGCTGACCAGTGTAGCTAGCGCCTTTATTGGTGTTCGCACTACCGACTCGTTTGTAATTGATATATCGATCGCTAACAACACCGCTCCTGGTAAATACTTTATTGGTGTCATTACCGATGCTCGTAATGCATTATCAGAGACTGATGAGACTAATAATGTCTCTAGTGTGATGATAAATGTGGTTGGACAGCCAGATTACGATATTAAGGAGCTTTCTGTGTCGCCCGCAGTTGCTGCTCCTGGCGCATCTGTATCGTTAGCCTTTAAGCTAGCTAATAGTGGCACAATGGTTGTACCAGCAACAACATTGGATATACGTC
>JBFLVQ010000071.1:0-23153 GCA_040758525.1 Acidobacteriota bacterium | reverse complement strand
TGTAAGCCACGAACTCTTTGTCACAAAAACGTACCGTGTAGACGGTCATAACTCTACTCTTACCTCCTGATAACCGCTGCAACAATGTTTGCTAAAATAGCACCGGTTATTTATTTGAACAGAATTTGGACAAATTTATAGACAACAGCCACTTGGATCGCGCTGTTTAGATCATAACTGTTGTAATAGTTTCGCTTTTAAGGCTGGCAGTAGTGAAATGGTCGTGACTCAACGCCTAGTAGCGTCGTAACACGCCAATGACGCGACCTTGCACTTTCACTGCGCCTGACGACATAACCATCGGCTGATAGGCCGGATTAGCCGGTTGTAGACGCACGCGTCCTTTTTCATAGTAGATCTTCTTTACAGTTGCACCTGCCTCTTCGACAAGCGCCACTACTGTTTGCCCATTTTGTGCCTGTTCACAGTGTTCAACAATAATTAGATCGCCATCCGTGATATGCTCGTCGATCATTGAGTCCCCTACTACGCGTAAAGCATAGGTATGTTTCCGCCCCAATAGTTCCTTGGGAATCGATACCATCTCATCATGGGCAATGGCATCAATAGGACGGCCTGCAGCAATACGCCCTAGTAATGGAATCTCAACCGCTTGCACACTGTGCTGTTCGGGGAGCAATTGAACCAAGGCATTGCGCTTGCCACGCACAATTAACCCGGCTTGCTCAAGCGCAACTAGATACTTATGTACAGTTGCAGGTGAGGAGAAGCCAAATTGGCGTGCAATGTCGCGAATGGTTGGCGAATGCCCTTCAGTTTCAACAAAGCTTACCACGAAGTCATACACTTGACGCTGCTTCTCAGAAATAATGGCCATAAGAAAATTGCGCAGCATGTTGCCAACTAAAATATAGCTGGCTGCGCCTCCTCTTCAAAGACTGAATTTTTCCTAATACATTTCCGTGTCTGTTAATGGCTTTCTTTAATATACACGGAACTCACTTAGCGAAAGATAGGCGAAAAGATATGCTTATGTCAAGTTTTTTTTCCTTAGCATAGCAATAGTGCTGATATTTTTATTGCTAGCTACCACGGTTTCACGCTATCCCAACAACGCTTGATTTATCTGTATCTATCGCAGCATACTTACTCTTCTTATAGTACAAATTAATGCCTGCTGAAAATTTTTGGAGAAAACGCCATGACTGACGGGACAACTGAGAAAGACGAACTGAGCAATGCGGCAATAGATACAACGGAAGAGAATGCCGCACTCGATTTCATACGCGAGATCGTCACTAATGATATAAATGAGAACAAGAACGGTGGTCGTGTAGTGACACGCTTCCCGCCGGAGCCAAATGGCCATTTACATATTGGGCATGCCAAGTCGATCTGCCTCAATTTTGGTATTGCCAATGAATTTAATGGTGTCTGCCATTTGCGCTTTGATGATACCAATCCGCTTAAAGAGGATGTTGAGTACGTTGAGTCGATCAAAGAAGACGTACACTGGTTAGGCTTTGATTGGGGCGATAAACTATTTTTCGCCTCTGACTATTTTGAGCAGCTATACGAATATGCTGTGCAGTTGATTAAAGAGGGCAAAGCCTATGTATGTAGCTTAAGCGCAGATGAGATTCGTCAGTATCGTGGTACATTAACCGAACCAGGCAAGAACAGCCCCTACCGTGACCGTTCTGTTGAGGAGAACCTAGAGCTTTTTGAACGTATGCGCAAAGGAGAGTTTCCGGATGGTGCTCATGTGCTACGTGCCAAGATCGACATGGCTTCTGCCAATCTAAACATGCGTGATCCTACTATTTATCGTATACGCCGCAGTGAGCATCACCGTACTGGTGATAAATGGTGTATCTATCCTATGTATGATTTCACCCACGGTCTATCAGACTCCATTGAAGGGATTACACATTCGATCTGTACACTAGAGTTTGAAGATCATAGACCACTTTACGATTGGTTCTTAGACGAGCTAAGAGTTAAATGCCATCCTCAACAGATAGAGTTTGCCCGTCTTAACCTTACTCATACAGTAATGAGTAAGCGAAAGCTGTTAGAGCTGGTTCAGGAAGGCCATGTGAAGGGATGGGATGATCCGCGCATGCCCACAATTGCAGGACTAAGGCGGCGCGGCTATACACCAGAAGCAGTTCGCCGTTTCTGTGAACGTATAGGTGTGGCCAAGCGCAACAGTATCGTTGAAGTAGTGATGCTGGAGAACTGTCTACGTGAAGATCTCAACCGTCGTGCACAACGAGTAATGGCAGTTTTGCGCCCTTTGCGTGTAGTTATCACCAACTATCCAGAAGATCAGGTAGAGGAGCTCAATGCTGTCAACAATCCTGAGGATGAGAGTATGGGCACACGCAAAGTGCCATTTTCACGTGTCCTCTACATAGAACAAGATGATTTCCGCGAGCAACCTCCTGCTAAATACTATCGCCTTGCACCAGGCCGTGAGGTACGACTGCGTTACGCTTATATAATCAAGTGTGTTGAAGTGATAAAGGATGAGCAGACAGGTGAAATTATAGAACTGCGCTGTACTTATGATCCTGACACGAAGAGCGGCTTGTCACAAGATACACGTAGGGTTAAGGCGACAATCCATTGGGTCTCTGCGGCACAATCACAGCCAGCAGAAGTACGTCTATACGACCATCTTTTCCTTACGCCGAATCTAGGCGAATTGGAAGCAGGAGAAGATTACCGTTCATATCTGAATCCAAAATCACTTGAAGTATTAAACTCCTGTCGTGTTGAGCCTAGTCTTATTGGTGCTGCCCCTGGTGCGCATTACCAATTCGAGCGTCAGGGCTATTTCTGTGTTGATCCAGATTCCTTAAATGGCGGATTGGTATTTAATCGTGCGGTGTCATTACGGGATAGTTGGGCCAAGATCGAGAAGAAACAGAGTGGCAGAGAGAAGAGTTAATACCATTAAGTAAGGTTAATAGAGCGGATTGAGAAGAAAAATTGCTTCTCAAATCCGCTCTACACAATTAGGAGACTTGTACAGAGGGGCCAGGACAATCTCGGCCTAGCTTTACAGCATCACCTTCAGCCAGTGTGTTGACCAATTCGTCATAGAAATAGTCGAATTTTGCTGCTACTAGTGCGCTAACGCGTTTATCATACATTTGGCGTGAGCGATCAATATCCTCCTTGAGCCGGTCGTAAAGATCGTGGTTCTTGCGCCCATCAATAACCTTCTGTTCATTGTAGAGTTTGATCTCGGAAACCAGTAGACGCGCAAACCGGCGCGCATCATTATGCAGTTTCTTCTCCTCCTCATTTAGCGAAGGTGTATCAACAGGCATCTGCCAGGTTGGCGGCGCAGGCGTTTTGCCTGTATCAGAGAATGACACTGCGGGCGGAGGGTTGGTTGTAACAAAAAAGTCTTGTGGCGCAGGTGTCGGCTCTGTGTTAACGGCCTCTACTTTGAAACTGATTGGACTCGGATTAGTATCTGTTATTGCTGGTGGCGGTGGAGGCGGAGGCGCCGCCATACCAGCGCGTGCATCAGCAGTAATCAGATTTGGATAGGAGGCCGTTACAGGAACTGATTCAACAGCGGCGGGCAATGGTTCAGATACGGGTTTAGCCGGGGCTGGCCGGGCCACTGGAGCAATGGGCGTTTCTGGTTTGGGAGCAGGCGGAGCAGATGGTGATACTGCTGCTGGTATAACAGAGACAGGGGTAGGTTCAGTTGATAGCGTACGCGGCATAGGCGCAGGTATTGGAGTAGGTATTGGCGCGGGTATGGGTGCGGGAACAGGTGCCGGTACGGGAGTTGATATGGGTGTTGGTGTAGGTAGCGGTGCAGCAGTTTTGGCAATAGATTCTACCGTTTGTGCCGCCGCTTGCACACCTTCCCGTATATCATTAGTGCGCGGCCTAATAGAGATCAGCTCAATGGTTATGCCTGCGATATTGACGAGTATTTCCAAAGCTTCCAAATTGATCGATTCACCTAACAAGCTTCCTGAATCAGCATAGAGCACAGCAGCAGCTTTGCCTCGCACTAGTAGTGGAATGCCAGCAATACGCGCTGGGGTGCCGCTACCAAAACGATCAAAGAGAAGACTGTTTTCAGGTTGCGCTTGTGGCTCGCCAGCAAAGGGGACCTGTTTGCTTAACACTGTGCGTAAAATTGTGTCAGATTGCAAAGATATTGCTAGACCACGGATCGCTTCATTGCCTTGATCATTTTCAAAACCACGTGCCATCCAGCCTACAGCATTGCCGCTTTTTACAATAAAGAGTGCTACCCGTGGGGAGAAACTGGAGGCTTGACTAACAAGGGCAGAGAGGACATCAGCCTGAGTCTTATGAGTCTGTATCTCATTGATAGAGACTTTGAGCATCGACAAGTTAGTACTGCTTTTTGCCTGTGCAGCAGCGGCGGCAGCTACTTGAGCTTCGAAAGCGCCCGATAATTCATTTACTAAAGCACTGATACCATTATCTTGGGCTAGACCACTAAGACCTTGTGTAGCGGTCTCCAAAGCGCGTGTAAAGCTGTTCTTCACGGTCTGCTCGACAGCTTGTTGTAGACTGCCGATCTCATGCTCAAAGTTGCTCAGGTGAGCAGCGACAAGGCTTTTTATCTGTTCCTGTAACCTGCTCTCAAATTCACTTATTGACACAAGTATTCCCTCCCAGGCAATAGGGGTGGCACGTTTCTGATCAAAGACTATTATAACCGACAGCAGCAAAACCAATGGTCAGCCAGCAGATGTTTGGCTGCGCATCCGGCACCGCTTATTACGACGACTATTCCGCGGTTGGCCTGCAATCCAATTAGCGACCTAAATTTGGCGTTTTGCAGCTAGCGGCCCGTAGCGTGCTGAATTTCTTATCAATAATCGTCAAAACCCATTATCTAAAACCACACATCAGTTGTCAACGTTTCAGTTTGGTTGTATTTCACGTCAACTTGACACCCTTAGTGGATTTTTCATTGACACGATAAACGAGGTTTATAGTATGATATGCTGGCATTTGTAGAGACTGTCAGTGATAGCCACTGTCGGCTCCACATTCCTAAAGAAGCTGGGTTCAGTGGGCAAAACTTATCTATAAATCTCGGACCTAAGCGGGGGGATGGACTAGATGAAGAGGATCCTCGTTGTAGATGATGAGGAAGATATCCGAGACCTGCTCCAGGACATTCTGACCGATTCTGGTTATGATGTTATTACTGCCGAGGACGGTCTTAAAGCCGTTAGCGAAGTGAAAAAATCTCCGCCTGATCTTATTATTCTTGATGTAATGATGCCAGTTATTAGTGGTCCCCGCTTGATGCTCTTATTACGTTCCTACTCAGAGCCGGTAAGCAAAATCCCTATCATTATCTGTTCTGCTTCTCATGTTGTTGATGAAGTGCTTAGCTCAGACGAATTCGATGTCCAACCAGAGGATTGTATCTCCAAGCCATTTCAGGTAAAAGAACTACTGCGCAAGGTCCAGGATCGCATAGGCAATTAGATTTCACTAAACAACATTTTAGAGATTTTTACCAGAGAGAGTACTGATAATCTTCTTGGAGCTATACTCTCTCTAGCAGAGCGTCTCTCCTCTCGCTTGTGCTGATTTGCCGGTCTTTTACGATAATTGTTTGAAATCATCGGTGGCTCGCACCAGCGCATCTATGATGCCTTCTTCAGTAACAGAGTGACCAGCATCAGGAATAAGCTCAAGCTTGGCCTCTGGCCAGGCTCTATGCAGATTCCAAGCACTGACAGCAGGACAGACCACATCATAGCGCCCCTGCACAATCACACCAGGGATCTTACGTATACGACCTATGTTCTCAATGAGCTGATTGTCACTAGTAAAAAAACAATTATTCATAAAGTAGTGGCATTCGATACGGGCTAAGGATAATGCCTTGTGGGGTTCGGCAAGACTATCTATAAGACTCTGTGAAGGAATCAACTTTGATGTGCTGCCTTCCCAAACGCTCCAAGCCCGTGCTGCTGCTAGTCGTACGGACTCGTCTTCACTGGTAAGACGCTTATAGTAGGCTGTCATCATATCACCACGCTCTGCTACAGGAATCTGGTTGACATACTCCTCCCAAACATCTGGAAAGATATTATGAGCGCCCTCCTGATAGAACCAATGGACCTCCTCGCGACGGCCAAGAAAGATTCCCCGCAATACCAGCGCCTGTGTACGTTCAGGATGTGTTTCTGCATAAGCGAGACTAAGTGTGCTGCCCCAAGAACCACCAAATACTATCCAGTGGTCGATCTTTAGATGTTCACGTAGTCGTTCAATATCTGCCACTAGATGCCAGGTGGTATTCTCTTCTAGGAATGCATGCGGTACACTGCGTCCGGAGCCGCGCTGATCGAAGATAATAATGCGGTAATGATTGGGATCATAGAAACGGCGATGCAATGGTTCACAGCCTCCCCCTGGTCCACCATGTAGGAAAACAATCGGTTTACCATTGGGATTACCACACTGTTCGTAATAGAGCTTATGCACCGATGATACAGTGAGCATACCTTCATCGTAGGGTTCAATGGGATCAAATAATGTTCGCATAGTTTTCACCTCGGTCTGGTTTTGAGGCACTGATCTAACGTGCGAAAAGGTTTTAGCACAAATTGACCGTGCCCGTCTGCCAACCCCGGCGGACGGGTTAGGTTGGCAGTTGCGTTAAAGAAAAATAAAGACAGATTATGCTTTCATGATAAACTGGTGCCCATATAGTCGTTCCCTTGTATAGGCTCGATCTGTGGCCACATAACGAATAAGTAAATAAATAAATGAATAAAACCTGAGAGGCAAAGATGAAGGTCACGATCTCGTATTTAAATGGCAGTATGGCTGGATGCGTCGAAGAGTTCGCCTTACCAGTAATCAGGATTGGACGCTCACTTACAGCAGATATCATTCTACGTGATGAGCATGATGCCAAACATCGCTTTGCCTCGCGTATGCACGCCGAGATCAAGCGTGAAGGAGATGAGCTAATACTTTATGACTTAGGCAGCAGTAATGGCAGCTATGTGAATAATGATCAGGTACGCCGTTATGTGCTTAAGGATGGTGATCAGATCACTTTTGGACTAGGTGGTATCTCAATACGTGTCAACTTCCTCCTTTCACCTCAAGATCAGACCGAGTTTTTACGTGCTGCACGTATCTTTGTTGGGCTTCCTGATCAGATAATTGAGGAGATCTTCAATAGGGGAAATATCTGGAGTTATCCTGCTGGTAGCTATCTTTTCCGTATGGGTGATCTATGTAATGCTCTATACATTGTCTATAGCGGTATGGTAGAGCTATGGAGTGTTAAAGATGAACGTGGCACAGTAGGTGTGACCAGCTATTTGGGGAGTGGCGAATGTATTGGTGAGACATTAGTATTGGTAGGTGAGAAGCACCAATCAGAAGCGCGTGTGCCAGAAGCGGCAGAAATGTTTGTCCTCACTGCTGATGAATTCCGTGAGCTAATCCGCACCAATGGTGAGTTTGCCTTGCACTTCTCCACTATTGTGTGTCGTTATCTTAACCGTGGCTATCGCACTTTCTACCCACGCTTTCTCAAACAGCTACAGGGAAATCTACGTTACTTCGATCTTGGCACAATTATCCAGACGCTTATCGGTCTGCATGAGACAGGACTGCTTAGTATCTATTCTGCTGGCTTTAGTATTGTGCGCTCGGCACTTATTACTACGACAATTGGTGCTAAACCGCTTGCTAATCTCTATCTTGAGTCAGGCGAAGTGCGTTTTGTACAGATGGGTAAACGTAGCGGCGAAGAGGCCTTCTATCAGCTCTTTCAGCAACCGCTTGAAGGTAGCTTCAGTTTCCAACCCGAAGCGATGCCAGAACTGCTCTCAGCTACTACACCGATTACCGTCTCGGGGCTTAGTTTGTTAATGGAGGCGGTGCGTTTACAAGACGAATTGGCGATTATTAAACAGCGACTACCTGATCTTGATACTGCATTACGTATCTTGGTCTCAAATCTGCAGTGGACACATCCTGAGACACTCCATTTTGCCGAAGCAATCTGGGAAATTCTACATCTCCCCAGTATCACTTTTGGCGATGTGCTTGATAGCGCCCCTTGCTGCTATTTAAGTACTTATAGGATTGTGTTAGAGTTGCTCGATACCGAACAACTCGCGATTGATGTAGGTTCTCAGACAATGATATTCACTGGCAAGTGAAGTTGCTGTGTGGTTGCTATCTACTTGCTCAGCATTAGTTATCTCTGATAATATCGTTAGGCTCGACGGTTACTGATCAAAAGCGATGTTGATTCACATATATGAGTAATAGATTTTATTGTGGTTAGGAATAGATATTAAATGTCGACAGCAAAAAAAATCGACTCTCAGTCACAGTTAGAGGTAGCCACTGAGATGGCTGCCGAGGTCAACGAAAGTGGTTCTACAGACGCTCAGCAGAAGATCGGGGAAAGCGCTGCAGTTGGTAAAAAGAAGACATCTTATCTAGATGAGTTCCTCAAGCTACTTAGTTCCGTTAAATTCGGTATTGCGCTGCTAGTAATACTGATCATATTTTCAGCAATCGGCACATTTGTAGTGCAGCAGGGGACATCAGATTTTGAGAAATTCTTTCAAGCTTGTACACCAGCGGAAAGGAAGCTTTACGAATTTCTCGGTTTCTTCGATATTTATCATGTCTGGTACTTCAATCTACTTTTGCTTACCCTGAGTCTTAATATCGTGCTGGCGACCATCGACCGTGCGCCTGGTCACTGGCATTTCTTCACCCAACCAAAGAGTAGTATTTCGGAGTCTTTTGCACGTTACCAGCCCTGGCATAGTCAATTCCGACTCTCACGTGAGGTCTACACACCAAAGTTTGTCGACCGTATAGCGCTCAATTGCCGTCAAATATTGTTACCCCGTTGGGTGGCAGCTTTCGGTCCATTAAGCGGGTTACTAGCACATTTCAGCTCCTTTCGTATGCGTGTGACCGAGAGCAAGGATGGCGCTACTACGATATTTGTTGAACGAGGAGTATGGAATCGACTCGCCTTCTGTGCTGTGCATGTGGCGCTATTGATGATCCTGTTAGGCTGGTTTGTAGGCAATAAATGGGGACAGAAAGGGCTAATCAATTTTGCTCCTGGTGAGGTGGCGGATAGTTTCTTCTCGCCTGGGCCTGTTGGTAGCGAGGTCAATACTTATAAGTTGCCTTTCCGTATGATTTGCACCGATATTAAGCAAGAACTTATTGATCCTAGCAAAGATCTTAGTCCCCAAAATACTCTCGACTGGCATACACTAGTGGTCTTTGATGAGAATGGCAAAAAGTTCAAAGGTAATGTACACCTAAATGAACCAGTAGATTTCCGTGGTTATCGCTTCTTCCAATCGAGTTTTGATCCGATCAATAGTGCTCGTGAAGTCACCCTGCAACTATTGCCTAAGGATGGTCAGGGTGAGACTAAAGAGGTTACTCTCAAGCGTAATGGCTCAGTGGAATTGCCAGGTGTTGGTAAGATTCGTTGGAAGGATTTCTATCCAGACTTTCGTATTGATCAGCAGACCCGTACACCCTTCACTAATTCTGGCGACTACAATCGACCTGCTGCTTATGTTGAAGTGCTGCTTGCCGATGGTGCTACTAAAACAGCAATTGGCTTCCTGCCGGATATTATTGATATGGTGAAGCAGGGCAAAGCACCTTTCCTTACAGAGCTGATTACAGTAGGAAATTACCTTGTTCAACTTAAAGGGTTTGAAAAGGTCTCGCGGGCTCATACACTGCAGGTACAATATGACCCTGGTGTTGATACTGTGTATCTTGGCTGTGCACTATTAGTGCTATTTCTTATTACTGTTTTCTTCTTCTCTCATGAACGTATCTGGGTATTGATCAAACCGGGTCAGGATCAATTGCAACTCTATTTTGCTGGCAATACCAATCGCAATCGGCCAGCTTTTGAAGTGCGCTACAGTGCGCTGCTAACCCAAATTCAAGAGCAATACCAAGATGCTAAAGAAGTGAAAGATAATAAGGAAGAGAAGTCCAAAGGTAGAAACAAAGAATAAGACTTCTTATCTAAAGTAAGAGAGCACGAAGAAAGTTTCACCTCTTCGTGCTCTCTTTGCTTTAGTAGAAAAATTCTTTCACAGCACCTAAGGTAGCGGGCAGCTTAATTCTGATTAGGATTGCTATTGGTCTCTCCAGTCTCGCTAGATGGTGCATCAATGGGCGGTTTGCGACGCGGCTTAGGAGCAGGTTTGGGTGGCTCCTCACTAAAGAATTCCTTTTCAATCTCGCTAAGTTTAGTGAACAATTTCTCTGATTGATTAAGCAACTCTTCAGGTTTAGTCTCTTGCTTATGTAGGTTCAAATCGGTGAGTTGTGCTTGCAAACTATTCAGTTCCTTGTCCAATTTTTGCTTGCGATTACTAGCTGGAAGCAGCACCGCCTTGCCCACTAGATCCTTAAGTTTACTATCGGTCTTGGCCAGACTAGCCTCCACTTCATTGACTATTGTAGGGGTAGGCTGGGGAGGCTGGACCGGTTGAACTGGAGGACTGACATTTACAGATGGACTGGGTAGTGTAGTAGCAGCGCTCTGTCGGCTTTGGTAGAGACGCCAAGCTAAAAACATCAAAGCGAGAGTTGCAAAAGTGACCAGTGCAACGGTAATGATCACCCATAAGGCACGTGATGAAGATGCTAGATCAGCAGCCGGAGGATCTTCTGGAATACTATGGGTGGCTTCATCATAAGAAGAGTTAGTCTCTATGGAAGGCACATTATTAGTAGAGACTGGCGCGGTAATAGGTGCGGTAGTTACCGGCGCTGTAACAGGGGCAGAAACGGCTGATGGTGGCGTTGACGGAAGCGGTTCAGTAGTAGCGGTTGAAGATGATGGCGCTGTTGGTGTAGGCGCCGTCTCGCTTACTGAAGACATCTGAGAGGCATGTGCGGCAACCATTTGTGGTGTGACAGCAGGAATATTAAGCATTGTCGCCTGTACTTCCTGAGTCTCGACCACATCTATACGCTCACCATCCGATTCGATTACAATCGGCACCTCAGGCCGCAATGTCTCTTCATCAGGAGATACCAACTGGGCTGGGTCAATCTCATCTGGCAGGGTAGGATCACGAGGAATAAATTCACCTTTGAAGGAATCTTCACTTAATGGCTCTTGTAGTCCTTCACCATCAAAACGTGCAATCAGGACTGTAATATTATCCTCACCACCACGCTCATTGGCCATTTTAATAAGGGTGTCACAGGCAGCCTTGATGTCGGATGATTCGTTGAGGACCTTAAGCATCTCGGGACCTTTTACTTTGCCAGAGAGACCATCAGAGCAGAGCAGTAATACATCATTGCGACGCAGTCTTACCCGATCGACAATAACATTAACGCGCGGCTGTGCACCCAATGCTTGCAAGATAACGTTCTTGTAAGTATGTTGCTCAGCCTCCTCCTCTGTGATATGACCAGCTTCAACAAGCTGGCTAACCAAGGACTGGTCTTTTGTCACTTGAGCAATCTTGCTCTGTCGAATTAGATAGCAACGTGAATCACCGACCTGGGCTAAATAAGCAATATCTCCTTCGACCCCAGCGGCGGTAAAAGTTGCCCCCATGCCTGTATATTCGACATTATTTTGGCTCTCTACATTGATGAGAATGTTGGCCTGTTCAATGGCAAGACGCAGCCTCTCATGAAAAGCATATTGCGAAAAGGATGGGGTAGCTTGAAATTGTAGCATACGATCGCGTACCGCGGTGACAGCCATTTGACTAGCCACCTCACCTGCTAATGCTCCACCCATGCCGTCAGATACAGCTACTAGTGAGCCGTAATGCCCTTGTGAAACTGAATGTATCCCCTCTTCTGGGGGATGGTGTGTCGAGTCGGCTGTCCAGGTTTCGGCTGTGCTCAGATCGACAACAAGAAAGTTGTCTTCATTTCCGTGACGTACCATGCCGATGTCGGTTTGAGCATACAGCAGAATATTAATATTGGGTTCTTGTGCCATAGATTCAATGTTATGAGTTTTGGACTGTGCTGTAGTGATAGCCGTTACCTTACGCGCGTCTCAACCCAAAGTAACTTCTTATGCAGGATTATATTAAAATTGTTGCGCGCTTACCAGCATAAAAACATGCGCTTACTAACAAATAATCCTACACGGTTGAAACGAAGCTGCTACCAATCCCGTAACACTACCTTCACAAATTCGCTAATGCCTGATCAATATCTGAAATTATATCCTCAACATCCTCAATTCCTACAGAAATCCGTACCAGCCCATCGGTAATGCCCAAACGCTCGCGTTCCTCAGGCGGTACACTAGCATGGGTCATTGTCGCTGGATGACAGACCAGTGTCTCTACCCCCCCCAATGATTCAGCTAATGCACACAGCCGTACACTCTCAAGAAAACGCCGTGCTCGTTCACCCGAGCCGGTTTCAAAAGAGATCATAGCACCAAAACCTTTCATCTGCCGACATGCCAACTGGTGCTGAGGGTGGCTGATGAGACCAGGATAGAATACTTTTTCTACCTTAGGGTGTTCAACTAAAAAATTTGCTACCACACGACCATTTTCATCATGCTGGCGCATACGTACAGCCAATGTCTTAGTACCGCGTAGAATCAGCCAAGCATCGAAAGGACTCAAAATCGCACCAGCAGCATTCTGGATAAAGGCGATTTTGGCAGCGATCTCTATGTTATTAAGTACTACTATTCCACCTACACTGTCGCTATGGCCATTCAAATATTTGGTTGTTGAATGGATGACAATATCTGCGCCAAATTCGAGGGGACGCTGAAAATAGGGGCTCATGAAGGTATTGTCAACAACTAACAACAACCCTGCTGAATGTGCCAACTCTGCCACTGCCTCAATATCAGTAAGCGTCATAGTCGGATTGGTAGGCGTTTCTATAAAGATCATACGGGTGTTGGCACGCAGTGCACCACGTATTGAAGCTATCTCAGCAGTGTTAACATAGCTGAATTCCAATCCCAACTGTTTAAGCACTTTGTCAAAAAGGCGGAAAGTGCCACCATAAGTAGTGTCAGAGACGACACAATGTTGGCCGCTTACCAGTAGTGTCATTACAGCATTGATGGCTGCCATGCCAGAGGCAAAACCATATCCTAGTGCGCCTCCTTCTAGGGCAGCAATATTGCGCTCTAATGCTAGTCTAGTAGGATTTTGTGTACGTGCGTATTCAAACCCTTTATGACGACCAACCCCTTCCTGTACATAAGTGGAGGTTTGGTAAATTGGTGTAATGATCGCACCGGTGGAGGGGTCTGGCTCCTGCCCGGCATGGATCGCGGTAGTGGCAAATTCCATGACTGCTCCAAATCTTTAAGCCTAGTTATTCAAAGATTCCTTTACTCATATACCGCTCGGCGCCATCAGCAAAGACTGTAACCACATTATGGCCTGCACCCAATCGACAGGCGGTCTGGAAAGCGGCCACCGCATTGGCGCCGCTAGAACTACCACACAGTACTCCTTCCTCCCTGGCCAACTGCTTGACCATTTGGAAGGCTTCTGCATCTGTCACTTTTATGATCTCATCACAGACTTTCTCATCAAAGTTGGCAGGAATAAAACTTGTGCCTATTCCTTCGACACGATGCGGGCCAGGCGGTCCACCACCCAGCACCGAACCTTCTGTCTCCACTGCTACACATCGCACAGAGGGGTTCTTCTCTCGAAAGTAACGCGCAATACCAGTAAACGTGCCACAGGTACCACAGCCAATTACTACAGCATCAACGTGGCCATTTAACTGTTCAGCTATTTCAGGTGCGGTCGTCTCATAATGGTAGCGAGGATTAGCAGGATTTTCAAACTGTTGTGGGCTGTACGAGTTTGGGATCTGAGCAGTGAGTTCACGCGCTTTTTGGATAGCGCCCTGCATACCTGCCTCGCGTGGTGTATAGACAATCTCACCCCCAAGCGCTTCAGTAACAATCATCTTCTCACGGCTATAGCCTTCTGGTACACATACGATCACACGATAACCACGCGCACGGCCAATCAACACAAGACCAATACCAGTATTGCCAGCGGTCGGCTCAATGATAGTTGAACCTGGTTTAATCAGATTTCGCCGCTCAGCATCTAGGATCAATCCCATAGCAGCGCGATCCTTCACGCTGCCACCAGGATTGAGGTATTCGAGCTTAGCATAAACATTTGCCGCACCTGAGGGCTGCAGCCGCTTGAGGTGCAGAAGCGGAGTGTGACCAATCAAGTCGATAATACTATCTACCGTCCCCAAGCTCATCTTTTCTCCTCTATAAAAGCGAAAGGCCCTGAAGGCCTTACTTTTTCCGATACTACACTACTCATTCTAAAAGTGTCAATTTAGCCGTACAGCACCAAGTAATAGCAGGCGTCAAACTGATGGCATAGTGTTGGGCAACTGGCGTAGCAGTTTAAGCAACTGGGTCTTGAAACCACGGCGGAAACGACGTTGCCAGAAGATCAAGAACTCACACGCAAGTTGTGTACGCTGGCGCTGAAAATCAGCGATCAATTGGTTTAAACCCTGCTTGACGATATCGCTACCACCACGTTTGTCTAGCTTACTATATTGAGCAGTAAGGAACTCAACCATAACATCGCAGTCATGTATATTTCCCAATATTTCCTGCAACAACCGTATTGCTTCAAGATAGCGTTCAAGCCGTTTACCATAACAGCTCTCAAAAAACTCTAATAAATAGCGTAGCCGCTTAGCCTCAATACGCAACTCATGTAACAGTTGAGCATCAATATCACTATTACTCTTGGTAGGTACCGGGTGAGAGTAAAGAGCCTCCACTACAGTGGGAAGAAGGGCGTAAGCATTGTCGCGAAAGCTAAGTTCGGTTTGACTATTCTTTAGATCCAAATTTGTCATAAGCTATCTGGCCGTATACAGGGGTAATGGTACAGAATAGTTGACAGCAAAAAAGCGCAGAAATACATCTTCGAATTGTCGCTCATCAAGCTTAGCAAGATAACGTAGCAAGCGTTTGTGCTGTTTGTGTCGCTTTTTTTGGCAGTGTGTAATCATTGTCTGTAAAGCAACCACGGCTGCCTCGCTGAGACCATCGGCACAGGCCCGTGCAGCAAGCATTTCAATCATCACATCTAAATCACGTACCGCTCCCAAGCGACGCGCCAGTTTACGAGTATGGCGAATAAGACGTGCAAACTCTGGTGCATCGGCAAAACAGTTGTGGAAGCTATGCATTGCTGCCCATAATCGCCGCAGTGATACCCGCATGTCATGTACTGCTTCGCTATCTAGACCTGTCTCAACCGCAGTGCGATAATGGAAGGCTTCGCGGAACTTTGTTATGATAATTCGGCGCGCGCTTTCATTAAGCGGTTGCTCAGGGATTAGGCCCTCTATCTTCCATCCTTTTGCCATTGGTGACGGCTCCGCAATTGCTGGCTGATAATATGTGGCAGGGATCAGTGTAACGACATTCAATACAAAGTCAAGGGAGTATGTAGTTGTCCTCATATCAGTGTGCTTCGGAAAGATCCAGGAAAATGATCCTTGATTTCCCGCGACCTTTCGCCGTATACTGATTTGCTGGCAAAGTGGGCTCGCGAGCCCATTTTTTTTTACAGCTACTAGCAAAGAGGTGTTTACGGAGACGGGCATGGCGCAGGCGGTCGAACCGCAACTGAACGCTCTGATAGAGCGCATAGTTACCGCAGAAGGGTTCGAGTTTGTACACTGTGAATTCTTCGGGGGGCGCAAGCAGGCGGTGCTGCGGATATATATCGATAAGCCGGGTGGCGTAACACTACAGGATTGCAGCTATATCAGTAACCAGGTCGGCATGGTATTGGACGTTGAAGATCTGATTCCTCATCAGTACGTGTTGGAAGTTTCATCCCCTGGAGTTAACCGTGGCCTCTACAAGCGCAGCGATTACGAGCGTTTTGCAGGCCACTTGATTCGACTGAAAACTCATCAAGCAATCGATGGCAGGCGTAATTTCCATGGCCGTCTAGAAGGGCTCGAAGGCGAGCAGGTGAAGCTGCTTGATCAGCAGGGAAAGATTCTGTTGATACCTTTTCAGGAGATTGCCACAGCGAATTTGGAAGTAGATCTTGATGAGCTTTTTCGCCGCGCGAAACAGCAACCTTAACCGTCTGCAAGTTTAGTAGTCCGCGAAGCGCGGAGCGCATCCGGCGCGGGCACTCGCTGCACGTGCTTTGCAAGCGTTATAATTTATAGCTTTATCTCAGCTTTATTGTTCTATTACGCATCTGCCCAGTCGGGCAGCGCTGATTTATGGAGAGACGAGAAAATGGGAATTAGCCTATTGGCAGAAACAATTGAACAGCTCAGTCGCGAGAAGAATATTGATGCACAAATTATTGTCAAGGCAATGGAAGAGGCTGTTGTTACCGCCTCGCGCAAGCAGTTCAAGAGCAAAGAGGATCTGCACGCTAGCTATAATCGCGATACCGGCCAGATCGATCTTTATGCTGTCAAACGAGTGGTCGAGCAGGTCGCCAATGCCGATATGGAGATCAGTCTTGATGAGGCGCTCAGTGAAGTCGGTGAAGGCGTTGAGATTGGTGATGAACTACAATTCCCTCGACCAGTCGAGGACTTAGGTCGTATAGCCGCACAGACCGCCAAACAGATTATCTTTCAGAAAGTGCGTGAAGCTGAGCGCAACAATATCTACGAGGAGTATATAGGTAAGAAAGGTGACCTCGTGAATGGATTTGTGAAGCGGTTTGAGCGGGGTAACATTATTGTTGATCTAGGCAAGATTGAAGCAATCTTGCCTAGATCACAACAGTCTTCGGCGGAAAGCTTCTCACAGGGTGAGCGTATACGTGTAGTCATACATGATGTTACTAAAGAGTCTAAAGGGCCACAGGTTGAGGTCTCGCGCACTAGCCCAGAGTTGCTCAAGCGACTCTTTGAGATGGAAGTGCCTGAGATCTATGATGGCACAGTAACAATTAAAGCGGCTGTGCGTGAGCCCGGTGATCGTGCTAAGATCGCAGTCGCTTCTAACGATCAGGATGTTGATCCAGTGGGTGCTTGCGTTGGTATGAAAGGCTCGCGAGTGCAGGCCATCATTCGTGAGCTACGTGGTGAGAAGATAGATATTATTCAGTGGTCTGCCGATCCAACTATCTTTGCCGCCAATGCGCTTTCACCCGCTAAAGTGAGCAAAGTGCAGATTACTGACTTCCAGAATCAACAACTTGAAGTTATTGTAGAGGACTCGCAACTCAGTCTTGCTATTGGTAAGAAGGGTCAGAACGTGCGCCTGGCAGCCAAACTGGTAGGCTGGCATATTGATATCCGTAGTGAAGCGGAAATGAAGCGTGAGGTGGCCATCCAGATTGAAGCATTGATGTCTTCAGCCGCAGTACCGCTTAATGCCTTGGAAGGTATTGATCCAGTCCATTCTGCCAAGCTCAGGGAAGCCGGTATTGAAACCGTGGAACAGCTAGCTGAATGCACGGCTGATGATATTGCTACAATGCTTGATGTAAGTCTTGATGATGCCAATGCGCTGGCCGATTTTGCCCGGCAGATTATCAAGGTAAAATTGGAGCAACGTGGCGGTACAGGCGACTCATCTGCCCAAGCAACTACTGCGTTAGTTGGATTACCTTCTGTTAGCAGCATAGTTAATAAAGCGGTCGAAACAGAACATAATGAAGCCGCCGATACTATTGCTCTAACAGATAAGGAAACGGCCAGGGATAAAGTCGCAACTTCGGCAACGGAGCTTGATCAACCCAAGGCTAGTACCGCTAGTGCAGATAGCGAAGCTGAGTGATAAATGATTGAAGGGAGATTGAATGTCGAAAGTTAGGATCTATGATTTGGCCAAAGAGCTGAAACTCGATAATAAGAAAGTGATCGAGGAAGTACGCCGGTTCGGGTATGATGTTAGTGTACCTTCGAATTCTGTACCGCTTGACATTGCGGAGAAGGTCAAGAGCAAATATTTCCCTCAAAAAACTCAGGCTGAAAGGCGCGTCAAATTAGTGAAACACCGTGCTGACGAAATGGAGAATCTGCCCGCGGCGGAGATCGCCGCTCCACCGCCATTAGCTAAATGGAAGTCTGCCGAGACCCCGGTTGCCCCAGACGAGAAGCGGCCAGCGTCTATGCCTTCTGCGATTAAGATGATTAAGAAAGCTGAGCCGCAGCAACCACCGGTGGTGCCATTGCCGCCTGCGCGTGAAACAGAGGAGAGCGCGCGGCCGCGTATTGTACGTATTGAACCACCTAAACCAGAGGTTGCGCCAGTGGTGACTACACCGTCACCGCCGCCAACCCCTAGTATACCGGTGAGCAGTCCTCCTCCAGTTGTTCCTAGTGCCCAACCTGAACAACCTCGTGCGGTTGCTTCTAGCGAGGCAAAACCTATTGCTGAGCCGCGAGTGATCTCCTCGCCGCCACCGCCTACCACGAGCACTACTACAGCTACTGGAGCTAGTACTGGAATCAAAACTCATATTATCCCCTTACAACCACAAGCACCGCCGCCGGCCGTACCGGCTGCACAGCCTACTGGGTTGACACGCAACGAACCAGAACCATCACGTCCTACACCTTCACGTCCACCACAGAAATTGGTCTCCAAGCCAATGGCGCAGGTAATTCACCGTATTACTGCCCAGCCTGAGACTAGTGAGGTTCCTGAAGGGCAGCGGACTACCTATATTCCACCGCCAGATGCACGTCGCAAAGGCCGCCGCTCCGGGCCTGGAGGTAACCGATTGGTTCATGCAAAGAAAGAGGATCGCGAAAAGCTGCCGGTTATACAGCCGCCGCCGACTGCTACTGCTATGCCGAAGGTATCAGCTCCTAAGGAACTAAAGCCAATCAAATTGGTAGAGGGAAGTACTGTTAAAGAGTTTGCTGAGAAGTTAGAAATAAAACCCAAAGATGTGGTTGGTCTACTGCTTAGCAAGGGTGTAATGGCTACTATTAACCAGACCCTCAATGCTGATGTTGCCCGTGAAATTGGACGTGAATTTGGTTATGAGGTGAGTTTTGCTGGCTTTGAGGAGATGACTGCGGAAGCAGAGATCGAAGTAGCAATAGAGCGTAACGAAGAGCAAGGAACACGAGCGCCAGTCGTTACTGTGATGGGACACGTCGATCATGGTAAGACGAGTCTACTTGATGCGATTCGCAAGACACGTGTTGCTGAAGGTGAAGCAGGTGGTATTACTCAGCATATTGGTGCTTATAGTGTAAATGTTCCAGATCCTGACAACCCTGGTCATAAGCGGCCCGTTGTCTTTCTTGATACACCTGGTCACGAGGCTTTTACTATGATGCGTGCACGTGGTGCGCGTGTCACTGATGTGGTAGTACTGGTGGTTGCTGCTGATGATGGCGTGATGCCTCAGACTGTTGAAGCAATTGAGCATGCAAAAGCGGCAGGGGTGCCGATTGTGGTAGCGATCAACAAGATTGATAAGCCACAGGCACAACCAGATCGTGTTAAGCAAGCCCTCTCCGATTATGGTCTAGTTTGGGATGGTTGGGGTGGCGATACAGTAATGGTCGAGGTCTCCGCCAAACAACGTATTAACCTTAATAGCTTGTTAGAGATGATTCTGCTTACTGCGGATATTTTAGACCTTAAAGCAAATCCTAAGCGGCTTGGTACAGGGGTAGTGTTAGAAGCAAAGCTTGATAAGGGGCGTGGCGCCGTGGCTACTGTGTTAGTGCAAAATGGCACTTTAGGTATTGGCGACCCAGTGATTGCAGGACTCTTCTTTGGGCGTGTACGTGCAATGTTTGATGAGAGCGGTCAACCCGTGCAAGAGGCTGGACCAGCCACTCCCGTTGAAGTATTAGGATTGCAGGGTGTACCAGCCGCTGGCGATCAATTCCAAGTTGTTAATGATGTTGCCAAAGCACAGCAGATCAGTATGCTACGCCAGTCTAAGAAGCGTATGTTGGAGCTATCACGCAGCTCTGCACAGCGACTAGAAGATCTCTTTAGCGCTATGCAGGCTGGTAAGCTTAAGGAATTGCTGGTAATTCTTAAGACAGATGTGCAGGGTTCAGTAGAGGTACTTAAAGATACTCTTCAGAAACTTTCTACTGATAAAGTTAAAGTACGTGTTATACGTAGTGGTGTCGGTGCGATCACAGAGTCGGATGTGTTACTTGCCACAGCTAGTAATGATATGGCTCACTCGGCTGTGATTATTGGATTCAATGTGCGTCCTGAGCAACGTGCCGAGGAATTAGCACGTTTAGAGAATGTCGATATTCGTCTACATAGCATTATCTACAAGGCTGAGGAAGAGATTCGTAATGCAATGATCGGTATGCTAGACGCTACCTTGAAAGAGGTACCGCTTGGCAAGGCTGATGTACGCAAGATCATCAAGATTCCTAAAGTTGGCAATATTGCTGGAGTGATGGTCATTGATGGAATCATTAAACGCACTGCGCGTGTGCGCTTGGTGCGTGATGGGGTGGTCGTACATGATGGTCAGATTGGCAGCTTACGCCGCTTCAAAGAAGATGTCTCAGAGGTGAAACAGGGATTTGAATGTGGTATAGGAATCGAGAAGTTTTCGGATTTGAAGATAGGGGATATCATAGAGGCGTACACAACTGAGAAGGTTACGCCTACAGAACTGTAAGGCTCATAGAGGGGTGAGCTTTCGATTCTTTCACCTACTGGTATTCTCTGGTATTGGCAGGTGAGTAAGAGCGGAAGTTTTAGCGATAGGCTTTACAAAGGGTACGATGTCAGGTAACCGCGCTATACGCCTAGCCGAAACAATTCGGCAAGAGGCTAGCGATATAGTTGAATACGAATTGACTGACGAACGACTTAGCAACGTCAAGGTTACGTCTGTCAAGATAAGCCCGGATCTGCGTAATGCGACCATCTTTGTTGATATTGAAGGTGGTAAGCAAGAGATTGACCGAGCGATTGCTGCGTTACGTCATGCGACTGGCTTTATTCGCTATCAACTGGCATCACGCCTGCAACTGAAGCGTGCTCCCGATCTGCTCTTTAAATATGACGATACGTCAAAGAAAGCTGCACGGATCGAGGAACTGCTAAGAGAGGAGACAGAGACAGGGCAGGAAACCTAATCCCTTAGGCTCTCTACCATACCATAGATGTTAAGTCAGGTTGTTGAACTTATCGAATCGAAGCATCGCTTCTGCATCACTTCCCATGTGCGGCCGGACGGTGACAGTTTAGGATCATCATTAGCGCTCTACTGGACGCTAAGAAATCTTGACAAAGAAGTGCATGTGATAATGCGTGATAGCGTACCACATGCCTACCGGGAACTACCTGGTGCTCAAGATGTATTAAAATCCCCTTTTGTACCAGATGGTTATGATGCTGCTTTTGTCATAGAATGTAGTGATATTGATCGCCCTGGCTTGATTGCTCTAGATAAGCAGTTTGTTGTTAATATAGATCATCATAGTACCACCGCACTCTTTGGCCATATCAACTGGATCGATTCTACTGCCTCAGCAGTTGGTGAGATGATCTATAACCTCTGCAAAGCATTGGGAGTCACGGTTAATCAACAGATCGCAGAATGTGTTTATACCGCCCTGCTTACTGATACAGGCTCTTTTCATTACTCAAATACCACTGAACGAACCTTCAAGATCGCTTCAGAGTTGGTAAGGCGTGGTGTAAAACCGGCACAAATATCCCAAGCCCTCTTTTACTCATATCCATTCAGCAAGATCAAGATGCTGGGTATGGCACTCTCGACGCTCAAACGGGATGAGACTGGGCGTATTGCCTGGATCACCATAACGACTGAATCAATGCAAGAAGCAGGCGCTAGTGAAGAGGATCTAGATGGTATCGTCAACTATCCGCTTTCGGTTGGTGAGGTGGAGGTAGTCGCCTTCTTTAAGGAGGTATCAACTGGCCTCTACCGGACCAGCCTACGTTCAAAGGGGCAGGTAAATGTTGCACGAGTGGCTGAGCGTTTTGGTGGTGGTGGACATAAGAATGCCGCTGGTTGTACCGTCAAAGGTGACTTAGCCGTTGTTGAACATCAAGTTGTTGAATACCTTCAGGAAGCTCTTGGGATTGCCCCCGTGATAGGCGATTGAGTTTTGCTATCTGCTATTTGATCTTACTGCTTGTCTACATTAGAAAGTCTACCTTCTGGTGTGTAGCCTAGTACCGTACTCTCCACAACATTTTTCTGGCACCAAAACACCCACGTTCACGATAATATGTTTAGAAAATTGCGGTAGGCTCTTTGATAATAAGTTATGGTTAGTAACGAAACTCTCGTGAGTGAGCTGGACATCTCAACAAAGGTGGCCAACTCACACTAGAAAAACGACATCATACAGGACATATTGGGGTGAAAGCGGAAGTCCTAGAAAGGAGATAAGGCAATGGCTAGCTACAGAGATCCAACGATTAGCTTTACTCCCATTGAAGTAGTAGAGAGGTTACTTGAAATTTGCGAATATTGCGGCCAGCCGACCAGGCTTTACTTGTCGTCTAGCCTTGATTTAGCAACCTATCTCGACTCTTTTGGTTTTGATGTTTATAGTTTGACTACAAATACAAAGACGGCTTTTAAGATTAATCGCCCAACCACTATGGTACTGCCTAGTGGTGATCGTACACATTCGCATTGTCTAGCCCATTAGAAGGTACTGAATTATTTGGTTAGTAGCTGTTTTTAAGATATTTATCGTAGCAAAACTATTAAAAGTGGTAATCGACAAAAAGTTTTGGGTGCTTGATACTGTTCGCCATTCTTGATCTTGGCATAGACGCCGTGTAGATTGGCGCCAATAAGTTTCATAATCGCCAGCCCAGGTTTGAAAATGTTTTCAAGCCTGGGCTTAATTTTTCAACAGGACTATTATTTGTGTCCGCTTTTCGGCGCGCTTTTGCCGGTAGGTGATTTAGCCGCGAAGATATCTTGATTAGCAGCATTAACCTTTGTCTGGGCATCTACCACCTCAATGGGAATGGTTACCTCCATTGTCTTAGGAGGAAAACAGGCTTGATCGTTACAGGCTTGGAAGCTCACCTTAGCACGGATAGTATGTGCGCCAGTAGCCAGTTTAGCGGTAGTACGTGCAGGAATTTTAATAATTGCACGACCACTGTAGACAGAGAGAGGTATATC
>JBFLVQ010000070.1:0-23278 GCA_040758525.1 Acidobacteriota bacterium | reverse complement strand
ATATTTATGCGTTCATCATAATGTTGAGGGTTCTTATAAACGATATTTTCTTTCTCATTAATTTCTAATTGCCAAGCATCACTAGGATGTGCCTCTTGAATATAAATTAGATAAAACTCTACTTTATCCTTATATTTATGATAGAGATTATTAAGCTCGGGAACCTCCCGGCGAAATGGAGGTCAGGTATAACTACCAAACACTAAAACTACCGGCTTTTTTCCTCTAAATGCAGAAAGTTGTACTTTAGTTTTCTTATCATATGTTTCTAAGAAGAAATCAGGGGCTTCATCACTAACTCTTAGTTTTCCATCTCTAGCATGAAGCCACATTGACTTGAAAGGAAAGATAAAAAAGACAAGGTTAGGGGTTTTGGCCATTACACTGTTAAAAACTTCTGGCCTTTGGCACATACTTGTGAATAATCCAATAAATAGGAAAAAGTATACTGCTACTAATATAAGCAGGATTTTTAGCGCCTTTCTCATAAATATAATCCAATAGGGTTGTTTATGTAATAAGGGATAATATCAAAACAATAGTTAATTTTCAAAGTTTCATTAGTTGGTTTTCTGCCCACAACTATCCATTTTGAATATTTCTCTTCTGATAGATAATCTTAAAATAGATAGTCCCTATTATCGAGTAGAACTTTTAAATGATAGTCGTTATGATGAAGAATGCATGAAGGTAACTATGAAGACAAAAGACCAACGCAGCATCAGAGAAATAATTATAGATTCAGCGTTGTTGTACAGCATTGTCATTTTAGTAGCGATTGGTATCTTTGCTGCGATCGTAAGAGCTGTCTTTGTGGTAAAGGGCGGACTGGCTTATGATCATTTTCGTCAGTTACTACCAGTGGAGATGGTACAAGTAGCAATTGAGTTCGAAAGCTGGTTTGCTACTTACCCGGTACTAACATTACTGCATGTCATCCCTGGTGGTATCTTTCTCTTTCTTGCTCCATTGCAACTTTCTGCACGCATTAGAACTCGCTACATTACGTTCCACCGCTGGTCAGGGCGCTTGGCGCTACTTTCTGCCTTGCTTAGCGGACTGTCTGGATTGCTTCTGGGGGCACTATTTCCATATGGAGGGCCGGTTGCTGCCACTGCAGTCTACATCTTCGGCACTCTTTATCTAGTTGCTGCTATCAGGGCATTCATCGCTATTCGCAATAGAGATATGACGCTTCATCAGGAGTGGATGATCAGAATGGTTTCCATTGGCATTGGTATTTCAACTATTAGGGTGATTGGCCTTATTTTGTTAACATTCACTCAGGTTAACATTGAGGAGTTATTAGGAGGAGCATTTTGGGCTGGCTGGACACTTACTTTTGTTGTGGCTGAATTGTGGATCAGACACACGCGTACTCGTAGGTTAGCTATGCGACATACATCAGTAAAAGCCTTTCAAGGCTGAATGTCACAGTGGTATTCAGATAATTGGCCATTGCTACTTCAATTTCGAAAAAGGAGCAATTATGTATGGATTCAGAAAGTATCAGAAAACTTGAACTGCTGCTACCTTATAGAGAGATAATGGCCCAATGGCAGGAGAGAGGTGCTACCGCAGAGGCAGCTAGGAGCTTAGCCATACAGCAGGTAGATGCTTTTGAACAGATAATTGAAGATGATCTTTGCTGGAAGATTGTTGAGTCGGGTCGGCACGAGGATTCTTGGCTTATCTTCGATTGGCCAGACGGTTTCGATGAACTGTTGCTTTGTGTTACACTCTGTCGCCTGGTCGATTACGAATGTAATAGATGCATGATCGGTATGCGTCAACAGGACTATACCTGCTCCAACCCTAATACTGTCTTTGGCCGTATCGGAGTTCTGCTAAAACAGAAAGATAGAGAAGCGCTAAAACAACATTTGAAATCGGTCAAGGGTATGCTTCAACCTGGTAGTCAGCTTAGATGGAACCTGCAAACATATAAAACAGAATTTAGCTGATCAGATCAAAATATTCGTTACCAAAAAATGAATTCTGTTAATAATATAAAGAATGGTATTATTTACTGATACATTTGTTGGTAGTGTGTTATTAAACGATTATGAAGTACGATCTTTACTCAGCCTTTTTGAATAATAGATTATTACCTCATCCACTATTCAAAGTACCTTATGATATCTATCGATGGCATAGTGAAGTCTTCTACAATACAACAACAGAAAAACTACTAGAGCTATTGGATGATTTCGAAAGAATACGTGCAGAAGTAGAAGCAGAATTTGTCAAAAATCCAGATCTGTTTCAAGGGTATATGTTTGTAGCTCATGTAATATGGAGAACATACCATCAACTGCAAGCCAAGCCTCTCTTGGAAACCATTATTCACTATGATCCTAAACAAGCTGAAACCTATTTCTATCTTGGCCAGATCTATCAGGATGAACTGAAAGATTTCCCCCAGGCAATAAAGCACTTTGCTAAATTTATTGAGCTTGAGCCAAATTTAGTTCCCGAGAACAACTATTTTATTGATAGCTGGTTTATCAATACTCACGCCTATGAGCCAAGCACAATAGAGGCATTCATCAATCTAGGTGATATCTACTTGCAGCAGTATCACGATTATAAGCAAGCAAAAGAGTACTATATAAAAGCTATTTGCTTAAATCCAGATCACCATTTAGCACCCTATACTCGTTTAGCTGAATTATTGATAACCAGTGAACAAGATTTTTCTGCGGCATTAAAAGCATATAAAAAAGCAATGAAGAACTATCTTCAGGCAAAATGGTCAAGATATTATTATAGTCCCTGCAATTACTATCCCGCATTAGTAGCATGGGCAGAAAAGAAGTATGCGTTTACCCATAGCTATCTAAATACCAGAGGTATGATCTTTGCGAATAAATTTGCAGAACTCTCCATATTAAGTTATCAACAGACTGGAGATGCCAATTTTGCGTTAGCTTGTATTGGTAATGCTCATCGAGTTATAAAAATGTGTCGTACTTCACCAAGCCACGAGCTATATCTGTTTCAGATTGAACTTGTCTTAAAACATTATCAGGATTACTGGCAAGCAGAAAGGCTATGCCAAAAAGTATTGGCTGCAGATAAGTCTAACCAAAAAGCACAAGAATATCTTGCCTTAATTAAAGCGAAATTGAGGTACTAGATTAGAGATAATTTAAAGGACATAACTGTGAGCAAGAACGAGCTAATAGACCTGAACCAACACTTTAGTTGTTGGAGAGGTTTCTTAATACCAACTGCATTTGCCGAGCTACTGCAAGGTATTAGCAGCGAACAGCAACGACTCAATAATAAGCGGTTTTTGGTTACACTATTTTGTGTAGAATATGATTATGAAGGATTAATAAAGTATATAGATCTTCTCGATGGTTTTAACGATCTTGAAGAAGCAACTGCATTTGCAAAATATCGTTTGGACAGTTATCTGGAGCAGATGCTTCACAAATCGAGATTTAAAGAATCCCCTCTCTGGACTTTAGTAGAGCCAGATATTTTTAATCGTCTCGATCGCGATCCAGTTGATACAATCAAACGCGTTTACCATAGAAGCTTCAAACTATCCGATGGAAGCGAATATAATTCAGTTTATTGCCACTTTGAAATTATAGAAACTCCTTCTGACTCAGTCATAAATGAGGAACTATTCAAATTTTTAAACTGCCAATCAGAATTGATCTTATATTTTATTGATATCGGTAGAATATCAGGCAAATTATTACGTTAGTAAAACTGGCCTAAGTCTTATTCAAACAGTTGACCGGGCGGCAATGAATACAAGAAAATTGTCGCTCCGGTCAGCTTGATCACCATCCTGTCAGCCAGCTATGGAAATACACAGCGACAGGTCACATAGTCGAACGTCCCACCCCTTAGTTGGCATATACGCACCTGACTTGGAGCAGGATCACAGGGAAAGGGTTCGTCTTCTTGCTGAGTAGTTGCTTTTGACCCCGTTAGGCTAGCGGCAACCAAGAGCATTGCTGCCAGCACAACCATTAATATTCGCTCGCGTTTCATAATAGTTCCTTCCTTCTCTGGTTAAACACCAGAAGTTATTTGTTATTAGCAATATTGTTGCCATTAACAGCAATACTACTCTCACTCTGGGTAAGAGAGCCGGGTTTGAGATTAGATTATTAACCCGCACATCTATATTTATCTGTTCATCAACAATATCTTGATAAGAGAGTCTTTCCTACTTTTTCATTCCATTACTGTCAGCAATAGCTGGTGGTAACTGCAGTGTAATGAAAAATTGAGAAGACCGGGATTAATAAAAATCTTGTTACTCTTTTTTGCATTGTTACCCTCTTTTGTCTAGAGTAGCAAGAAGTTTTGCTAACGGCTTATACTTTTCTGATCAAGATCTGTCGGAAAAGTACAGATTAAAACGCGTAGTTTCCTAGTCAATAGTAGGGATACTTATCAGATTAGTAATATTAGTAATTATACTCTTCAATTTAATTATCAAGATGGCAGAAAAGAGAGCCTCGCATCCTTTATTTATCCTAGCAATGAAAATGGAATAAGCCCCAGGGCAGTACCATCAATGGCGGAAATTGACTATTGAACAATAGCCAGTAGTAAACTAAGCTCCATATCACTATTGCTATGGATAACCGTTATGGTTTATGCTTATGGGTGAAAGTGTCACACTTGTTCCAAGTAAACAATAGGGCTAAAAAACCCTCATCAAATAATATAGAAGACTGAAAATGACTGAAATAAGGAGTTAATATGGCAAAACGAACTAGAGTATATATGGTACGTCGTGGTAAACGCTACTTAATCGAAAGAACTGCTGATGGCAGGTTTGGCAAATGGGTAGCAGTAGGTAGTAGTAGTAAGAAGAGCAAAAAAACGAAACGAGGGCGATCGGCATCGGCACATCAAAGCGGGGATTAATCCCCGCTTTATTCCCTCCCATTATCAAAACAGAGCTACTGCTAGTTGGCTGCGCTTGACCAGTTATTAAGAGGTTTTTTTTCAGATAAACCGGCGGCGAGCTTATCATGAATATTAAATAGACCACCAAGACACCCTGGAAATAGGCTGCCTTTTTGCATCTTTGCGGCTTCCTTATCCATCCTAGTTAATACTAGATTCTTCCTTATCATAATAATTGGATCTGCTTATGAGTCTAAAGCGCAATGTCGTTCTACTACTTACTCACAGCGCCGATTACTTCACGGTAGATCGCGTAGCCGATGCGCTCACTAGATGTGGAGCACGTCCGTATAGATTCGATACAGATCGATTTCCTCTCCAGATTCGTCTTTCATCACGTCGAGGCGATTTTGGCTCAAGTTATACGCTTCAACAGGATGATCTATCTATCGGTGCGGATGAGGTTAAGGCTGTCTGGTTACGACATATATGGGGGCCAAACTTTGGCACAGAACTCGACCCAGAGTTCCAGAGAGCCTGTGTCAGTGAATCTATGGCAGCGCTACATGGCTTTCTTGACGGGCTCGACAGTGCTCGCTGGATAGATCCTTTGGACCGCGTAGAGGCAGGAGAGAATAAGCTTCGCCAATTAAGAATTGCAGAATCTGTCGGTCTTACAATACCTCGCACTCTTGTTACAAACGATCCTGTAGCGGTTCGAGCTTTCTTTCAGGAAGTAAATGGTAGTATGGTAGCAAAACTTCTTAGACCGCTCTCGATCAGCATGGGAAAACCCTCCTTTTTTGTTTATACAAGCGAAGTCAGCGAGGAGGATCTTGCCGACGCCGAGTCGCTACGCTACAGCCCTATGGTCTTTCAGGAGTCTATTCCTAAAGAGCGTGAATTAAGGATTATCTTTGTCGATCGTGAATTTTTTGCTGGAGCACTGGATGTAGATCAGACTGATTGGCGCAGTTGCCAGGCAGATATCTCTCCCTGGCAAAAAGAGGAGCTTCCTGAGGAGGTGGCTATAGGTCTTACCGCATTGATGGCAAGACTTGGCTTAGTATTTGGAGCCATCGATATGATCTGTACCCCGGATGGAAGGTATGTCTTTCTTGAAGTCAATCCAACTGGAGAATGGGGAATGCTTGAGCGTGACCTGGGTTATCCGATCTCTGAAGCAATTGCAAAAACAGCTATTAAAGAAGAGTGAGATTTAGATGACGGTACTTATCATAACCAAGAGTGACGATAATGAGAGCATAGATTTTGTCACAGACTCTATTAAAGAGCGAGGCGGCACGGTATTTCGCTTTGATACAGACCGTTTCCCTACGGAGATTCGTCTTATTGCGCAATACAGCAAAACCAGAGAACGTCTTACCCTTGCCGACAAAGAAGCAGAATTTGATCTAAATGATCTGTCGGCTGTATGGTATCGGCGGCTCAATGTAGCAGGAAAGATCCCAACCACTATAGCCCCAGATCTTCGCAATACTTCCTTGTTGGAATCTAGGACAACCGTTCTCGGCTTTATAGCAAGCATAAAGGCGTTTCACTTAGATCAAATCAGACGTGTCCAACATGCGAATAACAAGCAGCTACAGCTACAAGTAGCCCGAGAATTTGGCCTGGAAACCCCTCGCACTCTGATTACTAATTCGCCGGAGGCGGTGAGAGAATTTGCTAATACCTGCGAGAACGGCGTCATCACTAAGATGCTTTCATCTTTCGCGATCTATGAAAATGGGATGGAGAAAGTAGTCTTCACAAATCCTCTGACCGCGCAAGACCTAGAAGATCTCGATGGCCTGCGGTTTTGCCCTATGACATTTCAGGAGAGGGTGCCGAAGAGACTCGAATTAAGGGTGACTATAGTTGGAAATAGGATTTTTGCTGCCTCAATCGATTCACAATCATTTGAAAGAGCCAGAGATGATTGGCGACGGGATGGGGTGGCGATGGTCAATGAGTGGAAGCCTTATGAGCTACCACCAGAGGTAGAGGAAAAGTTACTCAAGTTAATGGACTATTTTGGTCTTAACTATGGGGCGATAGACATAATCCTTACTCCTGATGGCCGTCATATCTTTTTAGAAATAAACCCAGCAGGTGAGTTTTTTTGGTTAGAAAAAAGTCCTGGATTACCTATCTCAAAAACTCTCGCTGAAGTCCTCTTGGGATTGCTTCATAGACGGTCTTAACTACAAGTAGAACAATATATTAGGAGAGATACTTACCGGTTAAAAATTGGCTTTGTTGCTACCGAAAATTAATCTTATTAACTTATAATAAAGTTATTGAAAATATATGCTAAAAAGGGGGTTTCTTCAGTATGAAAGAAGATGTTGTTCGAGAAAACAGAATAGAGGAGAAGGAAAAGGGAGCTGTTCCGTTCTTTGCCCGTTATCTAGAAGGCCAGAATTCTTTAAGAGTCAGGACTAATATAAAGGCCGGGTGCGGAGTCATCGTCACCTTAAAATATCCTTCTGATTCTGAAGACGTAACAACTCAGAAGTTTCCTTCTGACAACGATGAAGTTGGCTAAATATCAGTTAGAACAGTCATACAAAGAGCACAAAGGATTTATAAGATTCTTTGTGCTTTTTACCTCTTTGTGGTTATTCCCTTCCGCCTCTTCCTGGTAGTTTCTATCAGTTAATGAAAAGTGTAAGGATATGCCGAATACATTTTCCCACTCTTTGCGTCATTTAGCGGGGGACAATCTTCGGCGCTCAACGTTGGGGTTGTTCTTTATTACCCTCTTTTTAGGAGTCTGGATCGCTTGGTCACTACTTGCCCGAGTCGCGATATATGAGACCGCCAGTTCTGCACGGCTAGAAGTAGAACGTGCAGTACATCTTATAGAGGCGCCTATCTCTGGTCGTGTTATTGCGACCAATCTGGTGGTTGGCCGCAATGTTCAGGCTGGAGAAGTGCTGGTAGAACTCGATTCCGAAGCAGAAAGACTCCAGGTAGTGGAAGAGCAAGATCGAATCAAAGGTCTCTCTACTCAAGTGAACGCGATCTACAACGAGATAAAGGCTGAAGAGGAGACAGGACGTAAAGAGAGACAGGCAGCACAGGTAGGACTCGATGAGGCACGATCCAAGTACCAGGAAGCAGATTCAGCCGCTCAACTTGCCGAAGAGGAGGCTAGGCGACTAGCTACCTTGCAGGCTCATGGTCTTATCCCAGAAATGGAGCTTGTAAGAGCCAAAACTGAAGTGCAGAAACGGCGTGCCGCTGCCCAAGCCCTGCGCATCTCTATCAATAGACTAGAGCAGGAACAATTAACCAAAGATAGCGCACGAAAGACTCAGATAGAGCGCCTCAACCGTGATGCAACAGAAATGAAAGCGGATTTGAACACCAAACAGATAACAATCGAGCGGATCGAATATGAAACTGATCGGCGGCGGATTCGTGCCCCTGTCAAGGGGCCACTGGGAGAGGTAGCCGAGTTAAGAATTGGCTCATTTGTCCAAGAGGGTGATAAACTCGGCGCTGTTGTCCCTTTCGGCGAACTCAAAGTAGTTGCCCACTTTCCACCCATGTCCGCTTTAGGACGAATATATCCTGGACAGCCCGCCAGGTTGCGGCTTGATGGTTTTCCTTGGACACAATTTGGAAGCATAGCTGCGACAGTCAAAAGTGTTGCTAGCGAAGCTAGGGATGGGCAAGTCCGGGTCGAACTCATTATTAATCCAGATCTTCCTTCTAGAATACGCCTTCAGCATGGACTACCAGGAACAGTAGAGGTCGAAGTTGAGCAGGTTTCGCCGGCTACCCTAGTTCTACGGATGGTTGGCAAACTCCTCAGCAATAAAACTGTTTCTAATTAGAAAAAGACTAGGAAATGAGTGTCAATGCTGCCAAAGCTAGACGACGGTTGTTAGTACCAGAAATAGTGCAGACATCTGCGCTAGATTGCGGGCCAGCATCCCTCAGTTGTCTACTCAAAGGTTATGGTATCTCTGTCAGCTATGGCCGATTACGTGAGGCTTGTCAAACAGACATTGATGGCACCTCTATAGATATGATAGAGGAGGTAGCTGTACAACTTGGGCTCGATGCTGAACAGATAATGCTACCACCAGATCATCTGCTGCTCTCCGAAACAGAAGCCTTACCAGCTATTGTGATAGTTCGTCTTCCCAATGGTCTGACACATTTTGTTGTTGCCTGGCGCAGACATGGCAATTTAATTCAGGTGATGGATCCATCCACAGGAAGACGCTGGCCTACCTACAAGCAGTTTCTCAATGAGGTATACATTCATACTATCGCTATTCCCGCTACTGCCTGGCGTAAATGGGTTGGATCAGGGGAATTTCTTAATGGGTTTGTAAGACGCCTTGCTAATCTAGGTGTCTCTGGAGAAGTTGCAAAGCGTCTGATTGGCACTGCCCTAGCTGATGAGGATTGGCGTCCTATCGCCGTGCTTGATGCTTCAGTTAGAATCGTAGACTCGATTGTCTGTGCTGGTGGCCTGAAGCAAGGCGATCAGTCAGCTCAGGCGATCAAATCTTTCTATGAACAGGCTCTCTTAATAAATGGGAATGCAGAGCAGATCATTCCCGAGAGTTATTGGACTGTCCAGCCTGGCCCACTTGGAGAAGATGGAAAAGAGCAGGTTATGCTTCGTGGCGCTGTGCTTGTACGGTTCCGTGGGAAGAGAGTCGAAGAAAAAGCAGAAGTAGAAGAGACAGTAGCAGCGTCACCATACACACAAGTGCCACTCTGTCCGGAGCTTGTTGCCGCGCTCAAAGAGCCGCCTAGTCGGCCTAGTCGGGACCTCTTCAAGATGCTTTATGCAGATGGTCTACTTGCACCGACTATTCTTCTAGGAGCTTTATTGGTTGCAGCCGCCGGAACAATTATTGAGGCACTGCTGTTTCGAAGCTTTTTTGACCTTGGACGCAACCTAGGGCTGATAGATCAGCGCATTGGCGCCATAGGCGCACTACTGCTTTTTGTTATTGCCCTCTTTTTCCTAGAATTTCCCATTGCCACGGGCCTGCTCAATATAGGACGGCATCTAGAAGCTCGCCTACGTCTAGCATTTCTCAAGAAGATACCACGACTTGGAGATAGATATTTTCAGAGTAGATTGATATCAGACATGGCACAGCGTAGCCACTCTGTGCGTTTGCTACGCCTCTTGCCAAGTCTGGGGGGCACATTTCTTAGATCCTGTTTTGGACTGATCTTAACCACTGCTGGAATAGCATGGTTAGATCCAGCCAGCGCTCCTATTGCCATTCTGATCGCACTACTTTCAGTCCTGTTCCCACTTATTGCGCAGCCGCTCATACTTGAGAGAGATCTACGAGTGCGTAACCATAACGGCGCCATTAGCCGCTTCTATCTAGACGCTCTGCTAGGACTCTTTGTGGTTCGTGCGCATGGAGCAGAAAGATCTGTACGGCGAGAACATGAAAGTCTACTAGTTGAATGGTCTAGTGCGAGTCTAGGGCTACAGCGTGCTGTGGTTCTGTTTCAAACTGTTATGGCCTTTGCTGGTTTCAGTTTCTCCATTTGGCTCTTCTATGACTTCCTGTCACGCAACGGTGCTTCTGGGGGAGCATTGCTGATAGTTTATTGGGCTCTAGGTCTTCCTGCACTTGGTCAGGAGATAGCTCTGATAGCTCAGCAATATCCTGGCTTTCGTAATACTACTCTCAGGCTATTGGAACCTCTAGGAGCCCCAGAAGAGAATCCATCTGCAGATGCTGTTGAAATTGATCTACAAAAGCATGATGACATCTTTAATGATAGTTGCTCTTCCAAAGCTATTAAGGTCACTATGGAAGGTGTAAGTATAAAAGTGGCCGGACATACAATATTGGAAGATATAAACCTGACCATAGAAGCAGCCAGCCAGGTAGCCATTGTCGGTCCTTCCGGCGCCGGTAAATCGAGCCTGGTAGGAATTCTGCTAGGTTGGTACAGGCCCACAACTGGTAGAGTCCTAATAAATGGTGAACCTCTTGATGCAAAGCGGCTAGAATGGTTGCGACGCAAGACCGCCTGGGTAGACCCAGCCATACAACTGTGGAACCGCACTTTCTTAGAGAATCTCTGCTATGGCTCTTCTCAAGACTCCTCTCTGCCTATAGGCCAGATGATTGAAGATGCCGAGCTGCGAAGTGTTCTGGAAAGATTGCCTGATGGTCTACAGACACCACTTGGTGAGGGTGGCGCACTAGTTTCTGGTGGTGAAGGCCAGAGAGTGCGACTAGGTAGGGCAATGCTTAGGCCAGGAGTACAGCTTGTTATTCTAGATGAGCCATTTAGAGGTCTTGATAGGGAACAGCGGCGGGTACTGCTCAGGCGTGCTCGCAGCCTTTGGCACGAGGCTACGATTATCTGTGTTACTCATGATGTAGGAGAGACACAAGGGTTCCAACGTGTACTGGTAGTAGAAGGAGGCCATATAGTAGAAGATGCATCACCAGCTCAAATTGCAGAGTTGCCTGGCTCTCGTTATAAGGCGATGTTAGAAGCAGAGATAGCTGTGCGAGAGGGGCTCTGGGCGAGTAACGAATGGCGACGTATAAGACTCGATAATGGCCATCTATACGAAGATACCAGCAGGTTGATAGATAAAGATCGGCAAGAACGGTTTGTGAAGTGTATGGATTATTTGGGTGAAAATGAGCTTGATCAAGCAGTAAACGATATGTTACGAGAACTAGAAGCAAAGGCACACCCCATACACACAGAACAGAGTGAGCAGAATAACAGAGATTTTCAAGCAATAGCTGAAGGTGAAAAAGAAAAGGTTGAGCGATCCATTAAGATAATCGAGCCAGCATCTCCCTCAGAAGAAGCCAATGGTAAGACGTCTAGTGAACCTATACACGGTCCAATCAAGAGAAATAGCACGGTAGTCTCAGAAGTAAAGAGCGTTAGTGTAGGAGAAGTTGCCGTTGTAGAGAAGTTCTCCTGGCCGGTTTCTAGACTTGGCGAAGCAATAGAGACACTAGCACGTAAAAGCGGCCTGACTCCAAAACAGGCGGAGACTCCCATTCCACCCGAAAGCCTGGCGATTTTGGGTGATGAGGCGATTGGGAAATGGATTGAGATGGCTGCAAACTGGCTGAGTATCGAGGCTGAGCCTATGGAAGTCAATTATTCCGAAGCGGGTCAGCTTATCTGTAGTTCTTCTCCTGCACTACTGCGGCTTTCTCTGAATGGAGAGCAACGCTTCCTCTTGCTGCTGGAAAGCAATCACCGATCAGTCTCTCTGCTAGGAGCTGACCTTATAGTGCACAAGTTCCGTCCTGAAACAGTCCGACTAGCTGTCTGCCATTATCTAGAAAGGCCACTATTGCCTAATATAAACAGATTGCTGAAAGAAGCCGGTGTTTCAAAAGGGCGACTAGATAAAGCACGAGCGATGATTCTGGGTGAGCTATTGAATCAGTCGAAGATAGGGGGCTGCTGGATACTGCGCCTCTTGCCTAGTGCCAACTTCTCGCAGCAGGTACGACAAGCAGGGCTTGTGCGCAAACTGATCGCTTTAATAACTGCATACTCGATTCAGTACCTATTAATTATTCTCTCTTGGTGGTTGGTAGGGCAGGGAGCGCTTCAGGGACGCTTTGAATTAGGATGGTTGATAGCCTGGGCACTGCTTCTGCTCACCATTGTACCATTCCAGTTGCTCGCCACTTGGTTGCAAGGAACCTTCACGATAGGCTTTGGCGGACTGCTTAAGATGCGCTTGCTTTACGGCGCACTGCGTATGGAGCCAGAGGAGATACGCCATCAGGGTGTAGGTCAATTGCTGGGACGGGTGATTGAGTCAGAGGTGGTTGAGACGCTAGCGCTAAGCGGCGGCTTTCTTGCGCTTGTCTCAGCGATCGAACTGATCATGGCAGCATTAATATTGGCTGCAGGGGCTGGAAGTTGGTTGCATATGCTCCTTCTGCTTGTTTGGGTCGGTCTTACACTACTGCTTGGCTTACGTTACTTCAAACAGAGCAGACACTGGACTGAGGAACGGCTTGGAATGACTCACGATCTGGTTGAACGAATGGTTGGTCATAGGACACGTCTTGCTCAGGAGTTGCGTGAACGCTGGCATGAGGGAGAAGACCGCGCACTAGAGAGATACTTGGAAGTCTCCAAGGCTATGGATAGGACAGCAGCATTGCTTATACGTATGCCGCGTGGTTGGGTGATTCTGGGATTAGTGGCGCTTACTCCCACTTTTATCACAGGCGAAGCGAGTGCTGCTGGAATTGCGGTGGGACTGGGTGGACTGTTATTTGGTTTTAGGGCTCTAGCAAGACTCACAAGCGGGCTCACCTATCTCACTGATGCAGGGATAGCCTGGAATCAAGTAGCGCCACTCTTTCATGCTGCGGCACGACCAGTGGTGACTGGCTCACCAACACTTGCTCTCTTGCCCAGTGTTGGCGGTATGGAAAACAAGCGTGTGGTAGTAGACGCTCGCGGTCTCAACTTTCGCTACAGAGATCGCGGTGAGCCGGTATTGCATAATTGCAATCTACAGATCCGTTCTGGAGATCGCCTCTTACTCGAAGGTCCTTCTGGCGGCGGCAAATCGACACTTGCCTCTCTGCTCACAGGACTACGCTTACCAGAATCAGGCTTGCTGCTGGTAAGGGGCCTAGATCGTCAAACACTTGGTACTGAGGGCTGGAGACGAGTAGTAGTCGCAGCGCCACAATTTCATGAAAATCATATTCTCACTGGTACATTTGGCTTCAATCTACTAATGGGCCGCTGCTGGCCTCCATACCAGCAGGACTGGGTAGAGGCCGAAACTATCTGCCAAGAACTTGGCCTAGGCGATCTACTAAGCCGTATGCCGGCAGGGCTTTTACAGATGGTAGGTGAGACCGGTTGGCAACTTTCCCATGGAGAGCGAAGCCGTCTCTATATTGCTCGTGCGCTTTTGCAAAATGCTGACTTGATCATTCTTGATGAGAGTTTTGCCGCACTTGATCCTGAGACCCTGCGCTTATCCCTCCATTGTGTTCTTAAGCGAGCTTCCACTCTGCTCGTTATTGCTCATCCATAAGCATAAGAGCAAAAAATTACCAATGCTTTTAATCTATTTTCTACAGGATGTATTTGACTTCGCATCTCCCTGTAATAGTTTTGACCTTTTGTAACTTACCCTCATTTGGTCCACTAGATTATCAAATCACCATTGCTTAGCCAATCGTAGAGATTAATGGTAAAATTACTATAGAGAGTGATTAATCAAACTATCGGTTTTAAGCTAAACGTTCATTGTCCTCAATCAACTATTTTGATATGATGTTAGGCTATTCTGTTGATAGGTTAATAATTTTAACGGTGTTGATTATGAGTTCAGTGAGAGCTTCAGTAATTAATCTTCCTCGTCAACAAATCTTGCTGTCGCTGCTTATAGTTTTCTCACTGATTCTCTATCCTAAATCTTTCTTAAACTGGTTACAATTTTCACACTCTACATTTGAGCTTTCACAAGCGATAGAGCTTAGTCAGGAATCAGATGCTGCATCTAAATTGCCTGTTACTAATGGCAAATTTTGTCTAGAGTCATTATCTACAACAAGTAAGTCTAAAAAAGATCAACAACTATACTTCCTAATAGTTTTGATTAGTAACGCCCTTATTACTCCTAGCAGTTTGGGATATGCTATTCTGCTTGCCTACATTATTTTTTATCGGTTTAATGGTCGCTTTTTCAGCGATTGCCGAGCCCCGCCACTATTTAATTGAAGGTGGCGAGTAGTTCCAAGCATAAAAATTACAATCTGCGAGCCTAAATAATAGGCACTCTACTGCTGCCTTCGTTTACCACTCAATAAAAAACCTAATGGCATAGTCTAGTTCTTGGTTGAGAGCTTCAACCTGAGGGCTAGATTCATATACCCAAACCTTTGCTTACTAGAAGAGTGGTTTAATCCATTCTCTCGTGACTAACCATAGGTCTATCTTTCTTCTGTTATCGGCGGATAGTTGATAGATCATTCAGAACAATGAGGAATAGGAATTATGAGGAAAAATATTATTCGAAGGGTAATCGTTATCTTACTGTTTACACTGATGAGCATACTGTTGATCTGTTTTCCCCGCAATATCGATGAACAGGGTCGCAAGCGTTCGGCAAGCGATATGTTCAGGGATTTCACAGTCTGGTCGGCAATAAAGCAGAATTTTGTCTCAAATATACGACTAGGACTGGATCTTAAAGGTGGTTTACATCTACTAATGCGAGTGCAGGTTGATGAACTGATTCAGACTATCAGCGATAATAGTTTGCGTGATGCCGAGTCCGAGCTTAAGCGGGCAGGTATTACAGCCAATCCACTTTTCGCCAACAAAACTGGAGAGTTTGCGATTGAGCTCAACTCTTCAAGCGATCTCAATCGCGCACGAGAAATATTACAGCCTAGATTAGGCCAAGAATGGCAAAGCCACACTCAGGATGGGCGTAAACTGATCTTTGTAATGACTGAGGAGAGTCTTAAAGCACGTGGTCGCCAGGCCATGAAACAAGCAATGGATATCATCGATAATCGTGTGGATGCAATGGGCGTCTCTGAGAAGGTACTACAATCGCATGGTCGTGCCGATGCTCATCAGATCTTGTTGCAATTGCCTGGAGTTGCCGATCCAGAGCGAGTTAAGAAGCTAGTTAACGCTCAATCGAAGTTAGAATTGAAAGCAGTCATTGGTCAGGGAATTCCATTTAACACCAGAGAAGAAGCGATTGCTGCTGTTACATCAGACAGTGAGGTGCTGGCAATATCAACAGAACAAGGTGAAACTGGATTTCTCGCCGTCGAGAAACTTCCCATCATCACAGGTATAGATATGCGCGAGGCTGTCTTGGTAGCTTCCGAGTTCACTACTGATAAATATGAGATCCAGTTTTCCCTTAATCCTAGTAGTGCAGAACGGTTTGGCAATTGGACAGGCGCCAATATTGGCCGGCAGTTGGCGATTGTGTTGGACGGGAAGATTAAATCCTGGCCATCAATTCAGAATCGTATTAGCGATCATGGGCGGATCGTTGGAGATTTCACCAAAGAGAGCGCCGAAGCGCTAGCCTTAACACTTAATTCTGGGGTATTGCCGGCCAGAGTGATCTACTTAGAAGAACGCACGGTGGGGCCATCACTGGGAGCTGATTCCATTCGCCAGGGTATCACGGCATCGATCGCTGGTCTGATCTTAATTATGGCGTTTATGGTCTTCTACTATCGTGTTGCAGGTTTGAATGCGATTATCGCATTGCTGTTGAATCTGATCTTTCTCCTTGCTGCGCTAGCACTATTTAAGGCTACTCTGACTTTGCCAGGTATTGCTGGCATTATTCTTACCATTGGTATGGCAGTCGATTCCAATGTGTTGATCTTTGAACGGATCAGGGAAGAGTTGAAGTGCGAGAAAAAGATCTTACAGGCGATCGAGATGGGCTTCAATAAAGCATTTCTAACCATTATTGACACGCATGTTACTACAGTAGTGTCAGCCTTCTTTCTTTTTGTGTTTGGTACAGGACCAATTCGTGGGTTTGCCATTACATTAGTTGCTGGCCTGATCGCAAATATTTTTACAGCAACCTATGTCTCTAAGACGATCTTTGCGCTCTGGTTGAATCGACGTCGGGGTGAGATACTTAGCCTGAGCATTTAACCACTATTTTTTATAGCCATGAGTTTTGAGTTAGAGAATAATCTATTCTTAACTCAAAACTCATGGCTCAGAACTTGGTTTGCTACATTTCGGCCTCCCAGACCGCTTATACCGCCGCCTGGATGTGTCGCTGCGCCGCATATATATAGATGCTCGATAGGAGTGCGATATTGGGCTAAGCCAGGGATCGGGCGTAGGAAAAAGGCTTGCGCCAAGCTCATATCGCCACCATACAAATGGCCTTCGCTTAAATGGAAGCGTGTCTCAAAGTCATGTGGCGTGAAAACCTGTGTGTGTAACACAAGCGGTCGCAGATTCGGCGCAAACTCGCTTAGTCGTGCTAGTGCCAGCTCACACACACGTTGCGCATCGATACCACCACGATAAGGCGCATATTGCAACCAGATAGACATAACATGTTTTCCCGCAGGCGCTAGTGTTGGATCGGCTAAGCTGGGGATACTCACTTCAAGATAAGGCTGATCTGATAGATCACGATATTTTGCGCGATCAAAGGCTTTTTCGATCTGCATCAGGCTTGGGGCAATCACTAGTGTGCCCCGTAACGCCTCTTCGCTAAGAGAGGAGCCAATACCAACAAAGTTAGGCAATTCACGTAAAGCCAAGTTAATACGGGCAACAGCACCATTGTAGCGTATATGCTGCACAGCACGATTGAATTCTGGCTCTAACTCATGTGGGGCGATCAATTGTGTAAAGGTGTAACGTGCATCGTAGTCGGAGATCACCACTGTTGCGTCTATCATTTCGCCATTGTCTAATTGTACGCCAGTCGCAACACCATCTTTCAAAACCACACACATCGTCTTGATATTGGTACGTAGTTCGGCTTTATAGTTCTGTGCTGCTGCGGCTAGCGCTCGACTGATTGCGCCAACACCACCTTTAGCGGTAGCACGAAAATAACCATCGCCAATAGCTAAATGATGTAACAGATTGAAGGTTGTGCCACTAGCAAAGGGGCCTTGCATTAACCCACGCACACTTATGCTCCCAAGCAGACCTTTCAGTTCCGTGTTCTCAAACCATTCATCTAATAGATCACGTGCTGAGATCACCAGCAGGCGCATTACTTCGCTCATCTCACGGCGACCATAGCCACGCAGTTGGCCCACCAATGTCATCAGCTTAGACACTTCAGCATCCGAAGGATGATATGCTTGTGGTGGTGTAATAGCATAGGCGTTCTGCAAGAAGTCGCTCGCTACGTCGAGTAGTTGCATAAAGCGTCCATAGTGGACCGCATCGTTAGGGGCAAAGTTGCGGAGCACTGTTGCAGCAGCTTCTCGATTTATCGGTAGGGTAAAGCTACGCCGATTTGGCAATAGACTAGTGAGCGTGTCGCGCTCAATGATCTCTAGTCTATGCTCCTCTAGTTGTAGATCGCGAATGATATTTCGATCAAGACGCCCGCTCATCAAGCTGAGGTCAGCTTGAAAACCATCGGCAAAGTGGACTGTTGCCATTGCCCCACCAATATGTGCCGAGGGCTCTAACACCAGTACTCGCTGTCCGGCTCTAGCGAGATAGGCTGCGGCGACAAGCGCATTGGGCGAGGAGCCTAACAGAATTGTATCGTAGGCGGTCATGAGTGATCCTCCAGAATGGCCAGCGCAGCATTACGCCCTGGAGCACCAGTAATGCAGCCGCCAGGATGCGTGCTACTCCCGCACATATAGAGATTGCGAATCGGTGTTCGGTAATTTGACCATTGTGGCGATGGGCGTAAGAAGAAGATCTGCTGGAGCGCCAATTCACCATGGAAGATATGTCCAGCGGTTAGACCGAAGGTTCGTTCTAGATCCCATGGAGTCATAATGTGCTTATGCAGAATAATATTCTTCAGATTAGGCGCATACTCGGCCAATGTGTCGATCACCACATTTAAGAATTGAGCCTTCTTCTCTTCGTTCCAGCCACCCTCTAGGTCTGATGATGCATATTGCACAAACATAGACATCACATGTTTGCCAGGTGGTGCCATACCAGGATCGAGCAATGAAGGAATGAGCGCATCCATAAAAGGCTTGCGCGACCAGCCACCATACTTAGCATCATCATAGGCACGTTCCAGATAATCCACACTGGGTGCGATCTCAATCGAGCCACGTAGTAGCGCCTCTTTGCCTTTTGGTAGTGATGTGAATTCAGGCAAGCCATCTAGTGCTAGGTTAACCTTACAGGCTGGGCTACTGATACGAAAGCGTTTTACATCATGAACAAATTCATCAGGCAGGTGATGGGTCTCAACCAACTGGGTAAAAGTACGCTTTACATCAAGGTTCGAGACAACAATGTCGGCACTGTATTCATCACCATTCTCACTTACCACACCTATTGCTACACCATTCTTGATGATCACCTGTGCAATGGGAGTGTTAACCTTGATTTCAACACCAGCCTCACGCGCTGCACTGGCAATCGCCTGGCTTAGTGCACCGGTGCCACCGCGAGCAAAACCCCAGTTGCGAAACACACCATCTACCTCACCTAGATAATGGTGCAGTAATACATAGCCGGTTCCTGGCGAACGTGGGCCCAGGAAGGTACCAATAATACCACTGGTCGATTTGGTACCTTTGAGCGGTGCAGACTCGAACCATTCATCGAGAAAATCGGCTGCACTCATCGTCATCAGACGTGCCAGCAGGTAAAAATCCTCTTTCTTCAACTGGTGGAAAGTGTCGCTTACCTTCGCCATAGTTTCCAGATCCTTAGGAGTAAGCGATGTTGGATCTGGTGGGATCAGACCTAGCAATGGACGCAAGGCAAGGGCTAGACGCCGCATAGTACGCGAATATTCTTCGTAGGCTTCTGCATCGCGCTGGGAGTGACGAGCAATCTCATGTTTTGTGGCATCATGGTCTGGCCAGTCGGCTAGATAATTGCCATCAAGCAATGGCACAAAGGTGCTTTCTAGCGGCATGAGCTCCAATCCATGACGCGCTAGCTCTAGCTCCTGGATCACTTCTGGACGTAACAGGCTGATCAGATATGAGGCGATCAGGTATTTGAAGCCAGCATAGATCTCTTCTGTGATTGTTGCCCCGCCTACAGTGTGACGTCGTTCTAGCACTAACACTCGCTTACCTGCTTTGGCAAGATAAGCAGCATTAACTAAACCGTTGTGGCCACCACCTATCACGATGGCATCATAGCGTTGGTTATTCATAAAATATCTTTCTTTCGTGGCGGATTGAAAAATGGCAGCCCCGTCACCTTAGCCTTAAAAGGACGGCGGAAGCGATCAACATCAAGATCGATCGTGACCTCACTACCGGGGGTGGCATATTGGGGTTTGAGATGTGCTAAAACAATATATTTTTTCAGAGTTGGAGACCAGACACCGCTGGTTGCATAACCTACCTGAGTGCCATTAGCGTATAGTGGAATCATTGTACGCCAGGCTATGAAAGGGTAGGGAACCGGTAGACCTAGGACATGGTGTTGATGCTCGAATTCAGTGTGATCGATCTCCAACCCTACTAGCATAATTGTTGAACCACAAGCACGCTCAGCCAGTAGCGCTTTGTGTCCAACAAAGTTCCCTTTGTTCCAACTTATTGCCCAACCAAGGCCGAGTTCGAGCGGAGTGGAAGTTTGTGCTTCAATCATGGCTTTATTGGCTGGTGTGTAATCTACATCAAGCATGATCAGCCCTGCCTCGATACGTGCAACATCCAGCGCCCAGATCCCGGCTGGCTGCAATGCAAATGCACGCCCGGCTGCAATCAGTCTGTCCCATACACGCTCGGCGCTAGCACGCTCGGCACTTAGCCATAACTCATAACCTAGATCACCAGTATAGCCGGTGCGCGATATCATCACTGGTATATCTGCAATTACCGTGTTGACAAAGCGGTAATACTTAAGGTCGGCAAGTGGTGCATCAGTGAGTGTCATCAGCAATTGGCGTGATTTGGGACCTTGCAGAGCAAGTGAAGCAATCTGCTCGCAGACATCCTCGATCTGAACCTGCATGCCAATTGTGTTGTCTTGCAACCAGCGCAGATTTGGCTCTGCTGAGGTAAGACGATAGCGATTCTCACCCAAATGTGCGATTGTACCATCATCAATAATCTTACCTGCCGAATTGCACCAGGGGGTATAGAGCATGCCACCTATCGAGCATTTACTGACATCACGGGTTACCAGGCGATTAAGAAAGCGTAAACTATCCTTACCAGTGATCTGATATTTGCAGAGCGGCGAGACATCGATCAGGACACAGGCGTTACGTAGCGCAAGATATTCCCGATCGTGCGTCATCTCATATGCGCTGGCTGCCGTATAGCCTGCCCAGCGTCGCCACTGATTGGCCTGCATTAGTGCTGACGTACGGGAATGAAAAGGGGTCTGCTTAAGCATGATGCCTCTTGTTTTTGAGATTAGAGATTGATCGGAGTGTCCTAATCTCTACTTTATTTTTTGACATTTTCGCCGCAGTGAAGTGTAGGCTCTCTTGTCACTGCCCAATAATACTATGCAACGCTGCTACTATCAATGGAAACTCTCTATCAATACAGAGCTTATTATTTTTACCAATTTTTCGGTTTAACAATATTTGATTGCTTCGCTTGGGAAGCTGACGCAAAATCAATCAGGATCACTTTATAAGGAGATATCATGAGAAAGTTTTGCCTGTTTTCTCTGCTGATTTGTGTGTTGTGCAGTAATTACTTGACATTAAAAGCACAATCTACACATCGTGAAGTAGCATTTACTATAGATGATCTGCCGATCGATCAAGATTCAACCAATCTTGAAGAGATCCAGAGAATCACACAAAAACTACTTTCGTCACTGGTTACAAATCATGTTCCTGCGATTGGTTTTGTAAATGAGCGCAAACTCTATTTCAAAGGTGAAATAGATGCTCGTATCAATATATTGCGAATGTGGCTGGACGCGGGAATGTCATTAGGCAATCATACATTTTCTCATGCTGACTTAAATAAAATGTCATTGCCACAATATATGGATGATGTAATTCATGGAGAAGTGGTTACCCGTCAGCTTATGCAAGAGCGAGGTTTCAATAAGTTATACTTCCGTTATCCATACAATCATACTGGCACTACTAAAGAGACTAAGGAAGCGTTCCAAGCATTTCTAAAATCTCGTGATTATGAGATTGCACCATTCACTATTGAGCATGAAGACTATGTTTTCGCAGACATCTACAGAAAGGCGAAACAGAAGAGAGATGAAGCATTAGCACAGCGAATCCGAGCCGCTTATCTTGATCATCTTGATACAAAGTTTGATTATTACGAGCGGCGTTCTGAAAAGTTGTTTGGACATGAGATAAAGCAGATTTTCCTAATTCATGTCAACGAAATCAATGCTGATAGTATGGACGAGATGATCCTGAGGCTGAAAAAGCGTGGCTACTCTTTCATCACACTAGATCAAGCCTTACAAGATAAAGCCTATCAAATTAAAGATGAGTATGTAGGCGCAGCAGGTATATCTTGGCTGCACAGATGGGTGATTACTCTTGGTAAAGATCTCTCTTACAGAGATGATCCAGATCCACCAAAATTTATTATCGAACTATTCCAAGCAAAATAGTTGGTCAAAAGAGTCTCTGTCTATATTGCCAGAGTAAAACCGTGGGAGGTGAGCCAGATGGGATCAAAGTTTAATTTAGCTAAAGTTGGTATAGCATTATTGGTAGGGATATATTTTGCTTGGTGTGCGATAGCACCTTTTCAATGGAGATTAATTGATGGTGTTAATCTCTTTGTTCATGAAGCTGGGCATCTAGTATTTTCACCATTGGGGGAATTCTTTAGTGTATTGGGCGGATCATTAATACAGGTAATAATGCCAACAACATTTGTGGCATATTTTATTTATCAGGAGGATAACTACTCAGGAGCATTAACGGTAAATTGGGTTGGTCAAAATCTGTTAAATATTTCGGTTTATGCTGGCGATGCTGTTGCTATGCAATTACCACTAGTTGGCAATGGAGATAGAATACATGATTGGAACTATATTTTAACTGAATTAGGCCTATTAAATTACACACCAAGGATCTCTTTAGTAATTCGACTTTTAGGTACTCTGACCATTATTGCAGCAACACTATTTGCCTTGTATAGCTCTCGCATTAAAGAAGAATCTGCTAGAGAATAAGAGTCTATTTACACAAACTGTGGTTTAACGCAAAGCCATTAGTTAATTTTAAGCTAAAATGAAAAAATGGGCAGAAAGAATATTCATCTACATGATAATAGCAGTTGCTATTATTGAAATAATAAATTATTGGGGTGGCGATATGCTACAACGCTTCCACTTAGAGTATGCTGGTGGTGGAAGTATGAAATGGCGATCTAGAGAAGGGGAGTACTTTCAGAATTTATTGATATTTGCCGGGCTATGGATATATCCTGCTTCAATTCTAGAGACTATTCTATTATCAAAATTGGCATTACTGGCAAAAGACAAAAGGGAGAAATGGCTGCCTGCTATTGGTGCGCTAGTGAGTTTAATTATTTTGTTTAGATTTATCTACCTTGGGATATTTTCTGCTGCTTTGGGAATACCTATATGAGAAGAAGCGGGCATTGCCTGCGTCTATATTCTCTGAGATAGTCCAAGACCACTATGATTACGTTGGGCGTCAAGATTGTTCCTCTATTTGGTAGATTTAAGCGATCTGCCCAATAGGGGAATAATCCTGGTGTCCACC
>JBFLVQ010000069.1:0-23508 GCA_040758525.1 Acidobacteriota bacterium | reverse complement strand
GTAACATCAGTTCCATATAGAGTACCTTTTGTTATTATTGATGGTGCTGATAATTGAGATGCTACTCCTATCATCGGCGATGGTAGTAAATTAAAAAAACGATCAAAACGCAGTAAACTTCAAGAATCTATTAAACCAGCTACCCAGGAAATATATGGTGAGGTTTATATAAATGAGATCGCAGCAACCGTTGTTAATAATGGATTCCCTTTTATTGCTCTCACTAATAGTAGTCTTGAAAAAAATAATCTACCGTTTCCTATCGGCAGCATCATTGTACGTGAAAAGTTAGTACAAAAAGATCAGCCCATTGTTGAATCTTTAGCTATTATGATAAAACGTGAAAGGAGTTTTAACCCAGAGTCTAATGGATGGCAGTTTCTCTATTTGAATCCTAATACCTTCGCTATTACTAAAAATAATCAAACACTTTGTCTCTCTTGTCATAAACTTAAGCAAGATAATGATTTTATTTTTGATTACTATTTCTGAAGTGAATGATTATGTCAATGGCGAGCTTAACAACTTATTTAACCGGAGAGTAGATTGAATGGTCTCCATCATCCTTTGCTGAAGATGAAAGTTAAATGCTTTCTGCCGCGTCTGGTTAATTTGGGTAGTAGAGTGCGGATCGTTTTTCGGTCCGCACTCTATTAAATTACTTTGGCGTTGAGGATTTTTCTGGATTGGTTGAAGGAGTGTATTTCTTGATCAATTCTTCCAAGCCATTTGGTGTATCGGGATGACGGTACTGATAGAGTGTAGTGGTGATCTGTTCTACTTCCTTGCGAGTTGCACCGTAGGCGCTGTTATTAACTGTTAGGGCAAGGAACTTGGCCCAAAGCTCAATGATAACATCTGCTTCACTATTGAGTTCATCTAGGGTCGTCTTCACCTCTGGTAGTTTGCGATCTTGTTCAGGAAGGGCGTTAAGTTTTTTTGAGGCAAGCTGGTATTTCTCCTGGTGATAGGAGCCACCAGTAAGCAGATAGATTGGCGATTGTTGGTCGAGCGCAATAGACTTATTGTTGTATTCGATCGCCGTATCAAGATTCTGTTTATTCTTCTCGATCGTAGCCAGTGTATGATAGAAGAAGGCAAGCGAGAGATTCTTATTCCATTTCTCTTTTGGTACAACGTTGGGTATTTTGTCTGCCTCAATCAACTTGATCACCCGTTGGGTAAAATCGCTCGCTTCTTTGGCGTGTGTGTAATTAGGGGGGCTGGCAGAAAGTTCGTGGGTGCGTAGGTCAACGGCAAGTAGATATAGATAGTCAATATTTTCTGGCTCGCTTACTAGCGCCTCCTGGCCTAGACGTATCTCTTCAGCGATCTTTTTGGCATCTCGCGCTTGATTGAACAAGCGCGCGCGGGTATCTACAACCCATTTTTTCATATAGTCAGAATATTGACCAGTAGGGAATTTTTTCAAGTATGCTTGTGCCAATTCCATTGCCTTAGCATAGTCTTTGCTATCATTCGCCTGATACCAGACTTTGTAAACTTCTGCTTCGGTCTCTTCTTTAGCAACTTCTTGTGTAGATGTGCTAGCAGACTGTGCGTAAGACAGTGGCGCAACCAGTGTCATTAATAGAAAGGACAGGCTAATTGTGAGAATAGATCTTTTCATTTTATCTACTCCTTTCACACCAAGGGGTGGATTATGGTCTGTTGAGGGTGAAAGGTAAGCCATCTTCAGGTTGAAAACGGCACTCCCCGCCAGATTCAACGCACAGACATACACATGGTTGCAAAAAATCTTTGCGATATTTATCTTGATTTGGCGTAGTAGCCACGTCGTGCTCGTACACGCGCATCGTCACGTTTGACACGCACAGTGATACGGCGGAATTGACCATAACTCTCGTTATTGGTGGGATAGTAGCCTAGACTGTAGATAGTGCGCAGTTCTGCCGCTACCTGCTCATAACGGCCTTCCAGATCCTCTACACGATCAGCGCGGAATATACGACCACCGGTGACTTCGCCCAATAGTTGTAGCTGTCTACGCGCTGTCGCATAACTTTGCATAGCACGGTTATCATCTAAGTCTTCAGCCTCTTTCTCTGTATTCAAGTATATTGGGAACATAAGCACATCAGACTCTTCTACATGGGCAAGCATCTCTTCAAATGATATTTCCGAGCCTGTGCCAGGAATACCAGGGAGTGCATTATCTACCCCATCAGACATAATCACGATTGCGTTACGCTCACCACGTGCTTTACGTAACAACCATTTCAGAGTGCTATCAAGAGTATCGTAAAAATTTGTACCTCCTTCTGGCTCACGTATTCTTGAGATACCATCGCGCAACTCTGTACGATTACTAGTGAGTGGACAGACCAGCTCTGCCCTATCGGTAAAGGTAACAATTGCTACTCTATCTTCTACACGGGTTGCTTGTATAAAGTGCCAAGCAGCGCGACGTATAAGTTTGATCTTCTTGCGTACGCTGCCACTCAGGTCGATTAGCAGCACCAGATTAAATGGGGTATTAATAGACTGGAAATGAACAATCTCCTGAGACACTCGATCTTCATAGATAAGAAAATCTTCCTGCTGTAGGTTAATAAGCGGCTGGCCATTGTTATTGCTGACACTGGCATTAATAGTAACCAACTGAGACTCAATCTTAAGCACATTATCTTCAACTGTCTCTGGCTGTGCCTTAGCTGGTTCAATAACCTTCTCGGCTACTTGGCTTCGTTGTGCTTGGGTATCAGGCTGGCGCAATTGTGGCTTTACCGGCGGTTTTGCTTCAGAGCTATCTGGTTCTGTTTCTATCTTGGGCTGATGCGACTCTACTTTTTCGACGGTAATAGATGGTTCACTAGTAGCGGTATAATCTTTCACATCTGCAGAAGTGGTCAGCAGGATCTGCCCCTTTTCACTTTGTGCTGACAGCACTGGTCCACCATTGCCTAGCTGCCCATATAGAGAGCGTAGATCTGGTGTGCCGGTAAAATTAAGCTTTTGATTTGAACGTACTGTGCCAAGCATTGAAGATATAGAGATATCGGCATTTATACTGTTAGGTAGGTTGAGTTGTATATTGCCCCGTTCTGTCTTAGCAATCAGGCTGCCAGGTGCGCCAGTCACATCTATGTTGCCAACCTTGGAGAAGAGTCGTAGTTGGGTGCCGACTGGTACCGAGATTTTTAGATCCACTTCATTAGCTGCGGCTAGTGGTCGGGTTGTGATCGTGACCTTATTGCCCTTGTTTGTTACTTGAAACTCCTGAGTAAGCGCTGGCGCGCCGCTTCCATGGCGAGTAGCAGTAACCTCTAGGTCATTGCGCTGGTTTAGACTAATGTGAATATCACCTCTATTATTCTCCACCCAAAGTGTGCCGCTAGCAGGTAACGGCACAAGTGTAGTGTTTACAGCCGACCGTGTTTGACTATAGGCAGTCGTTGTGTTCCATCCATAAGTTACTAATAATAGTGAGATTGAGAGTGCGGCAAGGAAATGCCGCGCGGCCGCTAAGGAGCGCTGGTAGATACTTGCCTGCATAGACTACCTCTCCTAGTTTTGGGTTGACCGCCGATCCGGAGCGGATGGTTGGGATCGGATAAACTCTTAGTGCCGCCAGTAGCAAAAAAGTTGCCCGTCTTTTTGTCGCCCGAATTTTCTGATAAATAGGTGGGAGAACGGTTCTCTAACGGTATTCATTGACCAGCGGGTCATCTTGATCTACTTACCTTTTCGCGATATATTACCTCCTCTTCAAGTTGTCAAAAAAAGGAAAACTTGCCTATGACTTCATCAGCCATCAACCGGCGTATACCACGTGGAGGAGAGTTCCTCATTACCGATACCTATTATGATTCTATTTTCACCCGTGATGACCTAGAAGATATACAGCGCGAGGTAGCGGCAGCCATACGGGCCTTCTTTGAGAAAGAAGTGGTATTACATGACGAGGAGCTAGAAGCTCTTAACGAACAGACGGTGCGCCAGTTGATGCTTAAAGCCGGCGAGGTTGGCATGCTTGGCCTTGAAGTGCCTACGATAATGGGCGGTTATGGGATGAAGAAGACAACCGCATTGTTAGCTGCAGAGGCCAACACGCTACAGGTCTCTTTTGCTGGCTGGGTAGGTGTGCACACCTCTGTTGGCATGATTCCGATTGTCTACTTTGGCTCCGAGGCGCAGCGAAAGAAATACTTACCCAAGCTGCTTTCTGGCGAATGGATCGCTGCCTATTGTCTTACTGAACCCCATTGTGGTTCTGATGCAATGTCGATTCGTACTACCGCCACCCTCTCTGAGGACGGTCAACACTATATCCTTAACGGTAGCAAGATGTGGATTACTAATGCTGCCTTAGCCAATCTTTTTAATGTTGCTGCCAAGATCGATGGTAAGAAGTTCACCATGTTCATTGTCGAGGCCGATAGTCCGGGTATTACTTTAGGTGCAGAAGAGAAGAAGATGGGTCTAACAGGCTCGTCTACTCGTCCTGTCTTCTTTGATAATGTCAAAGTTCCTGTTGAGAATATCCTTGGTGAGATTGGTAAGGGTCATCATATTGCCTTTAATGCCCTCAATATGGGACGTATGAATATTGGCGCTGCATCTGCTACCCAAATCAAGCGCTCACTCACTCTCTCTGTCAAGTACGCCAAATTACGTAAGGCATTTGGTAAAACTATTGCCGATTTTGGCCTTATCAAGCAGAAACTTGCAGAAATGGCGATACGTGCTTATACCGTCGAAAGTATGGCTTTTCGCACTGCGGGTATGATTGATGAGCAATTGCGCGATCTAGATCCTTCTGATCCCAACTATCTTAAGCACTCTATGGACGCGCTAAAAGAGTATGCAATCGAAAGTTCTATACTTAAGGTATATGGATCTGAAGCTGGCTCCTATGCGGTTGACGAGGCAGTACAGATTTTTGGAGGTAATGGTTACAGTAAAGAGTATCCCGTCGAGCGTGACTATCGTAATTCCCGTCCTACACGTATCTTTGAAGGTACCAATGAGATAAATCGATTGCTCATTGTTGATATGCTGCTTAAACGCGCCCTCGAAGGTACACTGCCAATCGTCGATATTGGACAGGGTATTCTTAAGGATCTATATGACACCGGCCCACTCCCACAATTAGAACCTGAACAGAAGGACACAGGCCATTTCAGTGCTGAACAGACGGCCGTCACTAATATGAAGAAAGCCGTTATTATGCTCTTAGGCCTGGCCACACAGAAGTGGATGATGGAGCTGTCTGAGCAGCAGGAAGTGATTGCTGCAATTAGTAACTGCATTATGGAGACCTATGCCTGCGAGAGCACCCTCTTGCGCACCCTTAAGCGCATTGCCCACGTTGGTGAAGAGAAGGCCAGTTATCATACCGAGATGATGCGTGTACTACTCAATGACGCCATTGCACGTGTGGAGATGCAGGGTCGGCAAACGCTTGCAGTAATCGCAGAGAATACAGAATTGACTGCCTCGATCAAATCACTACAGCGGCTACTACAGTGGCAGCCTATTAATACCGTGACGGCACGCCGCCGTATTGCGGATCGCATTATCGAAGCAGAAGGCTATCCCTTCGAATAATTCTTGCTGGCAATAATAAGCCATCAGTGTGCTTGTACTCTTCTTAACTCAACAAGGGAGGCTTGTTGTTGCTAGCCGACGCTTTTTTTTAAGGAGATATTTTATGAGTCAGAACAGAGTGGCAATTATTGCTGGTTGCCGTACCCCGTTTATGAAGGCCAGTGGCGCGTTCCAGCATATGACTGCGCTTGATCTGGGTAAGGCCTGTGTACGGGAGTTGGTAAACCGCACCGATATCAATGTAAAAGAGATTGGCGAGATTGTTTATGGCACAGCAATAGGCAAACCTTCTACACCCAATATCGCCCGTGAAATTGGTCTCACAATCGGCATTCCCAAATCTGTACCAGCGCATACTGTGCAGATGGCTTGTGCAACCGGTGTACGCGCAATCGCTTCAGCGGCTGCCTCAGTTGCGCTAGGACATGCTCATATCGCTATTGCTGGAGGCGCCGAATCACTATCCGACACGCCTATTATGGTCTCCGAACCTTTTCGGCGTATTGTTATGGAGGCCAATGGTAAGAAGACTCAAGAAGAGAAGATGTACACCATGATGCAGGTAAAACTGCAGGATATGCTCCCGGTTCCTATATCGATCTCCGAGCCTTATACAGGGCTTACTATGGGTGAACATTGCGAATTGATGAATCGTGAGTGGGGTGTAACACGTGAGGAGCAGGATGATTATGCCTATCGTAGCCACCTGCTTGCTTCTCGTGCGCTTGCTGATGGCAGACTTAAAGCCGAGATCGCCACGGTCTTTCCAGCTACTGATTATAAAGCTGTCAGTGAAGATGACATTATTCGTAGAGACCCAGATCGCGCCAAGATTGCTTCGCTCAAGCCGGCTTTTGACAAGCAATTTGGCACAATCACACCAGCCAATTCCAGCCCTCTTACCGATGGAGCGTCAGCAGTGCTGCTAATGTCTGAAGAACGCGCTCGTGCACTTGGCTATCGTCCACTTGGTTATATCAAGACTTATGCTTTTGCAGGGCTTGACCCTGATGCAGGACTGTTGCTAGGACCCGCTTATGCTACTGCTAAAGCGCTAGCACAGGCACAACTGAGCTTGAAGGAGATGGACCTTGTCGATATGCATGAGGCTTTTGCGGGCCAAGTACTCTGCAATCTACGCGCCTTCGCCTCGCGTAAGTTTGCTGAAGAGAGGCTTGATCGTAGTGAAGCGATCGGCGAAGTCGATATGGAACGTTTCAACGTATGTGGCGGCTCAATCTCGGTTGGCCATCCCTTTGGTGCAACTGGAGCACGTATACTTACGACATTAGCCAATGAAATGAACCGGCGTAATTCTCAATACGGTCTACTGACCGTCTGCGCGGGCGGCGCGCTAGGCGCCACGCTCATTGTCGAGCGCTAAATAAAGAAGGAGATCTGCAATGGCAAAATCGGATAGTTCCATTGTTACATTGAATATTAACAAGGATAGCGTTGGCACAATCGTGATAGATGTGCCAGGCGAGCGCCTTAATGTGCTCAAGCGCCAAGCACTGGAAGAGTTGGACGCGATCGTGACAAGAGCAGAGAAGAGTGATGAGTTACGCGCGCTGGTGATTATCAGTGGCAAAGAAGATAATTTCCTTGGTGGTGCCGACATCACCATGTTTGCCGATCTCAAGACTGCTGAGGATGGCTATCAGGCCTGTCGCACCTTCCAAAAACTACTCTTACGTCTTTATGATCTACGCAAGCCAGTCGTTTGCGCGGTTAATGGTGCCTGTATGGGCGGTGGGCTGGAGCTAGCGCTCAATTGTCATTATCGTATTGGCAGTGATAATGCCAAGACAGCCTTTGCCCTTCCAGAAGTGAAATTGGGTCTATTACCAGCAGGTACAGGAACACAACGACTATCACGTCTTGTTCCGCTTGAGATGGCGCTAGAGAAATTGCTTACAGGCAAGAGTACCTATTCACCACGCGCTAAAGCCGTAGGATTGATCGATGAGGTTGTCCCATCTGCATTGCTACGCGAAGCAGCAGAAGATCGTGCACTCAAATTGGCAAAAGGTGAACTGAAGCCAAATCGGCCTAGTTGGCCATTACCACAGGGTGAGGCGCTTGCCGCAATCTTGAAGGGCGCTGCTGCTATGGTGAATAAGCAGTCGAAGGGTCTCTATCCTGCCCCTTACAAGATCTTAAACTGTGTTGAAGAAGGTCTCACCAAAGGGCTTGAGGCTGGTCTTGAGGCAGAAGCACGTAACTTTGGTGAATTGGTTACCTCACGTGAATCACATAGTCTTATACATATTTTCTTTAGTAGTAATGAAGCAAAGAAGGATACCTCGGTTGATCGTAGTATCAAGCCAATGCCAGTAGAGAAGATTGGTATACTAGGAGCTGGTCTAATGGGTGCAGGTATCGCAGCCGTAAGTGTAGACGCAGGCTATACTGTACGTATGAAGGATCGCGAGCCAGATTATGTTGGTAAGGGAGTCGCTTATGCCAACAGCATAATAAAAGAGAAGTATGAGAAACGGCGTAATTCACAACTGGAGATCTTTAGACGATTAGATCTGCTCTCAGGTACAACCGATTACACTGGTTTTAAGCATGTTGATCTTGTTATTGAGGCTGTCTTTGAGGAACCGAAACTGAAGCATCAAGTAATTCGCGAAATCGAGGATATACTGCCTGAGCATGCGATCTTTGCTTCCAATACTTCGGCAATTCCTATCACATTGTTGGCACAAGCATCAAAACGGCCTGAGCGCTTTCTGGGTATGCATTTCTTTTCGCCTGTACACAAGATGCCGCTGGTCGAGATCATTGTTACTGAGAAGACTTCGCCGGAGGCAGTTGCCACCGCCGTAGAAGTGACAAAGCGCTATGGTAAGACACCCATTGTTGTAAATGATGGTGTAGGCTTCTACACTTCACGCGTTTTTGGTCGTTATGTTATGGAAGGCTACTATGCACTAGCTGAAGGCTATCGTATTGAAGATATAGATACGGCAGCTACCAAAATAGGCTTCCCGGTTGGTCCAATTGTGGTCACTGATGAGGTTGGTATAGATACAGCCGAAAAGGCTGGTAAAGTAATGGAACAGGTCTTTGGCTCACGTATGAAGGGGCCGGATTTTACCTCCAAACTGGTTGCTGATGGTCGCCTAGGACGTAAGAATGGTCGTGGATTCTATATCTACACGGATGGTAAGAAGGGTGGTGTCGATCATAGCGTCTACAATCTATTGCCATTTGGCCATGATCGTAAGCCAGCCGATGCTGCAGAACTCTCTGAACGTTTCCTCTACGCATTTCTTAATGAGGCAGCCTTCTGCCTGCAAGAGAAGATTCTACGTAATCCTCGTGATGGTGATGTAGGTGGTGTCTTTGGTTTAGGTTTTCCTCCTACGCTGGGCGGTCCTTTCCATTTCGCCGATGTAGAAGGTATTAAGAAAGTTGTTAAGACATTAAATAAATTGGAGGAGAAGTTCGGCGAACGTTTTAAACCTGCGGAACTGCTTATTGATATGGGAGAAGGTAACAAAACTTTTTACCCAGCAAAATAGTAGGTTAATAACAATGAGAAGTGATAAGCATATGGCTTATCACTTCTCACCATTTATCCGTAGTTATGATAGTACTGCATGCTATCTGGTCATCTACATCAAGACTCTCTATTTGGGGAGAAGATTCTGCACTAGCTGGCAAGAAGAGACCACCTGCTAGTAAACCACTAGCAAAATCAAAAACAAAAATAACTCCACATCCTTTTGCTTGTGAGCCAGACTGGTTGCGAGAAGCACTTGGCCATGCTGGCGCTGGATTATTATTAGAGAAGTTTGTCGAAGCAGAGTTGACGCTGTTACTGCCTAGCACACCGGATTATCCACAAGCTTCTCCACAATTGCTGCGTGTTGATGAAGAAGTACAGGCCAAAATTAAAGGGCTATCACCTTGGCGTGTACCAGTCTTACAACTTTCTCCTGCTAATGCCATTGATCTATTCTTCTCTTTAACTACTATTGCGCCGGGTGGAGTGGCCTATGGAGAATCGTTGAAGTTCTTTGGCGAAGCCGCCAAATTTGCATTAGAGCTAGTGGCACGTGGGCGTATCTTTCCTACCTTGATTGAGAATGAGAAACAGTTATTAGCACGCTGGCAGCCACTCACTGATGATAATGATATTGAGCGCTGGCGCTTGCTGACACATAGTATGCCATCACTATGTCGTGCTGAGGCTATCAACAATACCATTACTGGTCGTGCTCCTGATCTTATCCTACGCGATATGATTGAATGCACGGTTGATGCTTGTGTACGAGAGTCATTGGTCAGAAAGACATTAGTACCGGCACAGCGAGGGCAAACAGTAAAGAAGAAGTCTGCAGTAGAAGTCTGGCTAGCTGCACTAAGCGCACAGGATGCTTCTTTTCAAATCCCTACCAATGAATTAAGCCGGTTGAAAAAAGATCTTAGTCAATGGGGTAGTGGAATGTTTGCTGCTACCCAAGCATCGCTGCGAACCTGTTTTCGACTCTCTCCGCCTGATAATGGAGACGAGAAGTGGCGACTAGATTTCCTACTACAAGCTACTGATGACAGAAGCTTGTTAGTAGGCGCAGAGGCAATCTGGAAGACAAAAGGAGAAGCGTTTACCTTTCTCAAACGTAAATTGGAGAATCCACAAGAGCGACTGCTGGAAGATCTAGGTCGTGCCGCACGACTCTATACAGAACTAGAGAATGCACTCAGAACCGCCAAGCCCATTGCACTCGATCTAGATACTAGTGGTGCACATCGTTTCTTGCGTGAGGCAGCACCATTGCTTGAGCAAGCCGGATTTGGTGTGTTGGTGCCGCCTTGGTGGAAGAAACCTAATCTACGACTAGGTGTACGGTTAGTAACCCAGCCACGCAGTAATGGCACTGCAACCACACAAGGGTTGTTAGGCATTAAGGATATTTGCAATTACAAATGGGAGATTGCGCTAGGTGATGAACAGTTGTCTTATGAAGATTTCAAGAAACTGGCAAAGTTAAAACAACCGCTTGTCCAGATACGTGGACAATGGGTTGAGCTAAAGCGTGAAGAGATTGATGCAGCACTTAATTTCTTCACAAAACGTAATGTCAGCGGCAAGATGACAGTGGCCGAGGTATTACGTATAGGAATGGGTATTGATACTGCGCAACTAGGCTTACCAGTAGTAGGCTTTGAAACACAAGGCTGGTTAAAGGAGTTGATCAATGGTAACGAGAAATTGGTACCTCTAAAAGTGCCAGCAAGTTTTGTTGGTAAGCTACGACCCTATCAAGAACGAGGAGTCTCTTGGCTGGCTTTTCTTAATAGCTTGGGTTTAGGCGCCTGTCTTGCCGACGACATGGGACTGGGAAAGACTATACAACTACTTGTACTGCTAATTATTGAACGTGAAAAAGAAGCAAAAAGATTAAATCCAACACTACTTATCTGTCCCATGTCTGTAGTAGGTAACTGGCAACGTGAGGCAGCACGCTTTACTCCTACACTCAAAGTACACGTGCATCATGGCGCAGAACGACTATCTGGTAAAGCTTTTGCTAAAGCAGTGCGCAATTGCGATCTGGTTATCACTACTTATGCATTGGCAGCGCGGGATCAGAAACTATTGAGTGGTGTGCAATGGGCACGTGTTACTCTTGATGAGGCACAGAATATAAAGAATCGCGCTGCTAAGCAGACACAGGCAGTCTGTAGTTTCTCGGCAGAGCAGCGTGTCGCGTTGACTGGTACACCGGTAGAAAATCGCTTATCAGAACTCTGGTCTATTATGGAGTTCCTTAATTCAGGACTGTTTGGTTCAGCCAATAGTTTCCGCGAAAATTTTGCTGTACCAATTGAACGTTATCGTGATGAGGAGAAGGCGAAACTGCTTAAACGCCTAACTGGTCCATTTGTGTTACGGCGACTTAAGACAGATAAGAATATTATTCGTGATCTGCCTGATAAGATGGAGATGAAGGTCTACTGTAACTTAACACGTGAGCAGGCATCGCTCTATCAGGCCGTCGTTGATGATATGCTTAAAAAGATCGAGCAGAGTAGTGGCATTGAACGTAAGGGTTTGGTGCTGGCAGCAATGTTAAGGCTTAAACAGGTCTGTAATCATCCCACACAATTGCTACAAGATCGCTCAAGTTTGGCAGGTCGATCTGGTAAATTAGCACGCTTGGAAGAGACTCTTGAAGAGATCCTAGCCGAGGGTGACAAGGTGCTCTGTTTTACTCAATTCGCAGAGATGGGCCACTTACTGAAAGGTTATCTACAAGAGCAGTGTGGTCGTGAGGTGCTCTATCTGTATGGCGCTACTACTAAGAGAGCGCGTGATGAGATGGTGGCGCGTTTTCAACAAGCAGATGGCCCAAGTATCTTTCTACTCTCGCTCAAGGCAGGTGGTACAGGACTAAACTTGACAGCCGCCAGTCATGTGATCCATTTTGATCGCTGGTGGAATCCGGCAGTAGAGAATCAGGCTACTGATCGCGCTTTCCGTATAGGACAGCGTAAGAATGTCCAGGTACGCAAGTTTATCTGTGTGGGTACGCTTGAGGAGCGTATAGATCGAATGATCGAACAGAAGAAGGAGTTGGCAGAGCGTATTGTCGGCAGTGGCGAGTCATGGCTAACAGAACTTTCTACCGCACAGTTGCGTGAGCTGATTACACTATCAGCCGATGCGGTGTCAGAATGATGAGGAGAATATATGGGCTATTGGGATTGGGATTGGGACTATCGACCATCGAAGCCACGCAAAGCGAAAAATGGTATTAAGGCAAAGAGTCAACGTGGTGAGATTGGTGAGACCTGGTGGTCAAAACGGTTTATTACCATTCTAGAATCTTTTGATGTCGGTGCACGACTCTCACGTGGTCGTTCATATGCGCGTAGCGGTCAAGTGATGAATCTCAAGATTAGCAGCGAGTTGGTAACAGCTAAAGTACAGGGCTCGCGACCTAAACCATATGAAGTCTCTATACAGCTTGAACCACTCAGTGAAGGTGATTGGCGTAGTGTTGAGAAGTCAATGGCAGATCAAGCTATCTTTATGGCAAAACTACTGGCAGGTGAGATGCCGCGTGATATTGAAGAAGTATTTAAGAGTTGTCGGCTTTCCCTCTTTCCTGCTCGTCGTAGCGATCTCAAATCACGATGTTCCTGTCCTGACTGGTCTAATCCCTGTAAGCATGTTGCTGCAGTCTACTACATAATGGCAGAGAAATTTGATGAAGATCCTTTCCTAATCTTTCAATGGCGTGGTCGTGCCAAGAAACAGTTGATTGAACGGTTACGAACTTTGCGAGGCAGTATCGAGACGACGGAACCGGCTGCTAATATGCCACAATGGTCACTACCTACTGAAGAGGCCAAACCATTAGCCGAGTGCTTGAACAATTTCTGGAATGCTGGTGTAGAACTGATAGACTTACGTCTACAGCCGAAAGCAACAGAAATTCCTGATGCCGTACTTAAGCAACTCGGCAAAGCCCCCTGGGAAGTGGCAGGGAAGAATGTTTCAGACCTATTGCAGTCTGCCTATCAAGCAATGGTACAAGCGGCGGAACGTAAAGCATTCAGTAAGAATTGAGAGTATATCGTTATGAATAAAGTTCTCAGTCAAAGTCTATCACTGCCTTGTGGGACATTGATTCCCAATCGCTTGGCTAAATCGGCTATGAGCGAACAGCTAGCCACTATCAAAAATCAGCCCAGTGAGGAATTGGTCCGATTGTATACATGCTGGGCCGCCGGTGGCAGCGGATTGTTGATCAGCGGTAATGTAATGATAGATCGTAGTACACTCGGTGAAGCCCGTAATGTCGTAGTAGAAGATGAGAGTGACTTCGCGATCCTCTCGCGTTGGGCAAGTGCTGGTAAAGCCAATAACACACAGTTCTGGATGCAGATTAATCATCCTGGTCGGCAATCGCCAAGATTCCTCTCGTCTGTACCAGTTGCTCCTTCGGCTATACCTGTAAAAGTGGGTGGAATGTTTGCTACACCGCGTGCATTAACTGAAAAAGAGATTGAGCGTCTTATTGAGCGTTATGCAGCCACGGCGGCAATTGCCAAAAAGGCTGGTTTTACCGGGGTACAGATCCATGGCGCACATGGTTATCTAGTCAATCAGTTTCTTTCTCCGCTTAGCAACCAACGTGATGATGCTTGGGGTGGTACACCTAAGAAGCGTATGCGATTTGTCTTAGCGGTTGCACGTGCTATGCGTAAGGCAGTAGGAATGCGTTTTCCTGTCGCCATTAAACTCAACTCTGCTGATTTCCAACGTGGCGGTTTTACTGAAGAGGAGTCTATGGATGTGGTACGTGCGCTGGCAGATGAAGGGCTTGACCTGCTAGAGATCTCAGGTGGTACTTATGAGAGTCAAGCAATGACTGGCACTACTCGCCAGCAGCGTGAGAGCACACGTCAACGCGAGGCCTATTTTCTTAGCTATGCTGAGAAGGTACGCAAGCTTGTCAAACTGCCATTAATGCTAACAGGCGGTTTTCGTACTGCTACAGCAATGACAGAAGCCATTACCAGCGGCGCCATAGACATTGTAGGAATGGCACGTCCACTGGCGCTAGAACCAGATCTACCGGCGCGTATTCTTAATGGTGAGGCAGAGGCCAGCAAAGCAGTATTCCGGTTGATCGGTATTAAAGCACTAGACGGCGTCATTGATCTAATGTGGCATACTCAGCAACTGCATCGTATAGGAGCGGGCAAAGAGCCTGATCCAACACGCAGTCCTTGGACGGTAATGGCAGTAGCGCTGTTGGAGGGTAGTTGGGATGCCTTTTGCCGTAAACGCGCTTAATGGTATAGTGTTGAGAAGTAGTGTATGGCCTAACCCTGATTAATTATATCTAAGATATCATCTTTCAACTCATGTAAGAAGATTGGATCAGATTCTGGTTCAGTGACGAGGGTTTGTAACTGTTCCGGAGTATGTACAAAAGAGTATTCAGCAAAACACTGTAATACTACGGCGATAATCTCTTCTGCGATCTTTTCCGGATTACGCTGATGATTCGTTCCCATAATTTCCTTCTCTAAGCTGATCTGTGGTTATGTTAGCGCTCTGGAGTAACGTCAATTACTGGGCCTCTATCGGGGTGTGACGGCCTACCGATATTAGTAGAAAAGAACTGTAGCGTGCCAGTGCGTAACTGCTCAGCAAGCATACGTTGTAGACGTCGCTGTATATAATTCCGCAGAGGTCGGCGTACTGTTGGTATCATTATCAATATTCCTAAAGTATCGGTAAGTACGCCAGGAGTGATAAGAAATGCAGCCGCAACTAGTAATAATGCGCCATCAAGCATTGCCTCGGTTGGCTCACGCTCTAGTCGTAAAGCAGCACGAATTTGACTAAGTGCCCGTGATCCTTCGCGCCGTGCCAGATATGCGCCTAGCATACCAGAAATAATTGTAGTGGCAATGGTCACCCAAATGTTAGTAGCACGTGTGAGCAGCAGCAACAAATAGAGCTCTAGCGCCGTCGAGACTGTAAAGAGAAGAAAGAGTTTACCGATCAATTTCATTGTTCTACCTCTACCAAAATAGTAGCAGAAAACCTGTCAGGGTTGCGCCTGTCAACCGCAATATTTATCCGGAAAACCGCAAAGAGCTTGCAACCGTTTCAGGTTAGACCGATAATAGCCGACAGGAGCACTATTTCGATGAGAAAGCCAATGAGTTTCTGCATAGAATGCAATAAAACCTACGATAAACAGCATATCTATTGCCCAATTCATGGGCGCAAACTGATCGGTGAAATGAAAGACGAGATACTAGGCCGCATCATTGATAATAAGTATGAGATCGAAGCCGTAGTAGGTGAAGGTGGTACAGGAGTAGTTTACCGTGCACGCCATGTCAAACTTGATATGATTGTCGCCATTAAGATGTTGCACCGTAAGTTCAGCGATGATCAAGTAGCCGTCGAGCGCTTCCGTCGCGAGGCATATGCCTCTATGCAGATCCGTCATCCCAACGCAATTGCCGTAATGGATTTTGGTATCACTGATGACAACCTCGTCTATGTAGTGATGGAGTTTCTGATAGGAACAACATTACGAGAGCGGTTAGAACAGAAAAAATACTTTTCACTGGAAGAGACACTGACAGTATTCCAACCTGTCTGTGAGGCGGTTAGTGTAGCGCATCGTATTGGTATTGTGCATCGTGACTTGAAGCCGGAGAATATTTTCTTTGATCGCACCAGCAAGGGTGAGGAGATCGTCAAGGTGCTTGACTTCGGCATTGCCCGTATGACAGGCGTTACAGAAGAGCAACAGAAGCGAGCCATGCGACTTACTCAGGATGGCATTCTGATCGGCACACCACATTATATGTCGCCTGAACAATGTTATGGTCGCGATGTTGATGCACGTTCAGATGTCTACTCACTGGGTATCATTCTATACGAGATGATTACTGGTGAGTTGCCTTTTGATGATCGCTCACTCTCCATAGTGGCAGTAAAACAGGCGCGAGAGAAACCACGACCAACACATGAAGTTCGCTCTGAAATCCCTGCCATTGTTAATGCTGTGGTAATGCATGCATTAGAGAAGAAACCAGACAATCGTCCTCCTACCGTGATGGCACTAGCACAGGAGCTACAAGCGGCAGTACATGTGATTAAAGAGAAAGAGTTTCAATCGGTCTTTCTTAATGCCAGTGAGGAAGATCTAGAAGCAGCACTACTGCTTGCCAGCAATCCTCTGGAAAAATTGGATCAACGTTGGCTGGCGGCCACGCTTGCCGAGACTGTTGCAGAAGTACGGGAAAAATCACTCTCACCGGATCGACGTGGCACACTTCCACTACATAGTAGTTCCAACAGTGGTCCTAGTGCTGCCAATTCGGAAATTAATCAGACGCGCTTCCTTGAGCAACATCCTACGGTTTCTACCTATATCTCACTGACGGGTGATGAACTGACGGTGGTACAGAAGACGACAAGTAACCTTGCCGATCGCTTAAATGATTTTCAACATGCGGAAATTGAAGAGATTGTTACCGTAGAGCGGCTCTATGAGCAGTTATTACACTTGACTACGGAAACACCCATACTGATGCAGATTATTGCTGCTGATCTAGAGGCAAAGAAACCCATTGATCTACTATTTCTCAACGAGCTAAAGACAGCTATTGATAAGCTCAGCCACATTATCAACCTGCTAAAGAAAGTTACTGGAGCACTCACATAATTAATCCATTCAACTAAGGAGACATTCTATGCAACCCCCTTATCAAGCCCCATACTATGCAAAACCCCCTGTCGCAGAAGGTTCACGCAAAGGGTTAGCGATTGCTTCAATGATCTTTGGTATTGTCAGCTTCTTTACCCTAGGAGGGTTATTAATAGGACCGCTAGTAGGTGCTGTGTTAGGCATTATTGCACTACGCCGCACCAGTCGTGAGCCTGCTGTGTATGGCGGTAGAGGTTTTGCAATTGCGGGTATATTTGTTAGCCTCGGTTCGCTGATAATACCCGGACTGATAGCAGCGATTGCCATTCCCAATCTCTTAGCAGCACGTCGTGCTGCCAATACGGCATCGGCGCTTGAATCGATGCGCTTGATACATTCAACCGAGGCGACTTATTCAGCAGGTACAGGTAATGGTGAATATGCTACCGCTGAAGAGCTGTTTAAAAATGATTTTATTGATCCAGTACTGGCTAGTGCTATGGGGGTGTCGGCGATCACTTCGTTGGGTGGTCAACGTTGTTTAGGTAATGGTAATCCCAAATCAGGCTATAAATTTATGATTACTTCCATTACTAAACCAACCTCCCAAGACTATGCTAAATTTACTGCAGTAGCTATTGTTGCTGATCCGAAAGGTATAGCTAGAACCGGCAATATGAATCTCTTTATCGATGAATCAGGGGTTATTCGTGTCTCCAATAATCTCAGCGTTGTACCTGATGCCTATTCTCCGCCACTCTCAGAGTCAACAAATTTTGATTGGTCCGATTTAGATTAACTATTACGACGATAAGGTCTTTAGTTGTCCATTAGGATAGATATGAATAACATCTATACCTTGCTGAAGCAGAGGGGGTGTAAGTACTAGGTGGCGATGGCACTGATCAGGTAGACTTTCGGCACACATCATACAGACACGCTCGCTATTAATGATACGAACCAGTTCTACCAGACCTTGCTCAAAGTCTGCCTGAGGTGCTTGTATCTTCCAGCCCAATTCTGGGAAATGTATATAACGAATACCAGCATTGCCAAGCGCAACAACTAGAGCCTTTTGGTTAAATTGTGGCCAACGTGAGCGCGGCACAGCCCGTACATCAGCAAGCACCTCAATACGATTTGCTGCTAGCAGACTAAGAAAGTCTTCGATCGGTTGACGACCATGACCAATGGTATATATGCTGGCAGGATGCATATCCAATCGATTAAGCAGTCTTATTAGCCTTAGGTCTGATATTAGCAGCCAACACCTTTTTACGCATACGTATTGCGTTAGGAGTGATCTCTACCAATTCATCATCCTTAATATGGGCAAGTGCGTCCTCAAGTGTCATAGGCTTAATAGGGATCAAACGAATCGCCTCATCAGCAGTCGAAGCACGCATATTAGTAAGTTTCTTGTCCTTCACGACATTAACATCTAGATCTACTGCCTTAGCATTTTCTCCTACAATCATACCTTCATAGACTGGTGTGCTAGGTGTAATAAAGAGTTGACCACGTTCTTGTAGATTGTAGAGCGCATAGGCAGTCGCGCTACCTTCACGATCTGCTACTAGCGAGCCAGTAAGACGCGATTTGATATCACCACACCAGGGCGCCCAACGCAGGAAAATGGTATTCATTATACCTGTGCCACGTGTGTCTGTAAGGAATTGGCCGCGAAAACCGATCAGACCACGTGATGGCACTTCAAACTCCATACGTACTCGTCCTGTACCATGATTAATCATCTTAGTCATCTGTCCCTTACGCTGGCCAAAGGCTTCTGTGACTACACCAATAAACTGTTCTGGGATATCAATAACTGCTAGTTCGATCGGTTCATGTAATACACCATCAACTTTACGAGTGATCACAGTAGGTTTAGAGACTTGTACTTCATAACTTTCACGCCGCATCTGTTCTAGCAATATGCTCAGTTGCAACTCGCCACGCCCACTAACTTTGAAACTACCAACAGCATTATCAGTCTGGAATTGGCCGCTGGCGGCAGCTGCATCAGCATCATCAACACGTATGGAGACATTAGCAAGCAGTTCCTTCTGTAAACGCTCGCGCAGCTTGCGCGAGGTGACATACTTACCATCACGGCCTGCAAAAGGCGAGTTGTTGACACTAAAGATCATAGAGATAGTTGGTTCATCAATCTGTATAGGCGGCAATGGCACAGGATCAAGCTCACTGGAGATCGTCTCACCGATCTCTATACCTTCTATACCTGCTAGTGCAATAATCTCACCTGCAGTAGCACGTTCTACTGCTACCTGTTTGAGGCCTTCAAAAGTGTAGAGTTGAGTGATCTTGGTCTTCTGAATCTGACCATTCAGCTTACATAATGAGACAATCTCGCCAATCGTCACACTGCCACCATAGATACGCCCAATTGCCAGCCTGCCAACATAATCGTTGTAGTCAATATTAGTAACCAACATCTGCAAGTTTTCAGACTCACGTGCAGGTGGTGGCGGTATTGAACGTAAGATCTCTTCAAAGAGCGGTTGTAGATCTTTGCTGCTATCTTCTGGACGCATTTTGGCAATGCCATCGCGCGAGATCGCATAGATAACAGGGAATTCGATCTGAGTATCATCGGCGTCTAGATCTATAAACAGATCATAGATCTCATTTAGAACTTCGCTAACACGGGCATCTTGACGATCGATCTTGTTGATAACAACAATGGGTTTAAGGTGTAGCTCAAGCGCTTTACTAAGCACATAGCGTGTTTGTGGCAATGGGCCTTCAGAAGCATCTACAAGTAACATCACACCATCGACCATGGTAAGCACACGTTGCACTTCTCCACCAAAATCGGAGTGTCCAGGCGTATCAACGATGTTGATCTTAACATTACGATAGTGGACCGAAGTATTCTTGGCCATAATGGTAATGCCACGCTCACGTTCTAGATCTAAGTTATCAAGCACACGCTCAATGATCTTCTCATTAGCTCGGAACAGCCCAGACTGTTTAAGCATAGCGTCTACAAGAGTGGTTTTGCCATGATCGACGTGAGCAATAATAGCGACGTTGCGAATGTCTTCTCGAAACCCAGTATTCACTTTGTTATTCCCCTAAGCTAGTTATCAAACTTTCAAGGATAACAGATCCTTGGCTTTACGCCAACAGCTCATCGTAATCAGTCTCTTAAAGGGAGGCGACGATTTAATACAAGGCTTAGTTGTGGAAGGTTTTACGTGTTTCTGCCATAGCCTTACGCAAGACTTCTAAGGCAATTTCTAGTTCGTTGAAGAAGACTCGATCAAGAGGTGTTTTCACTGACAGATCGCCAATCATAATCTGCAATAACATAGATGTTTCTTGAGCTTGTGAAAGCAGTCGCTGATAGATCTGCTCGCGCTCTTCTGGCGAATCAGCCGTTAATGGAGATAGACTTGTATCATTAGTGCTATCCCGTACACTGTCACGAGCTGTATCAATAGATTGGCTGTTTGCTTCTGTAAGGCTACCCACAATGGTGTCTAGATTACTGACTAGTGATTGAGTAGATGGAGTAGGCAATGTTGATGCATTAACGTTGTTATTTGGCGAAGCAGCAAGCTGTCCTGGTTCACCAGTAAGCAGCACAGCAGCTTCCAAATCCTGATCACTAGCAGTAAGGAAGACGTGACGGAACTCTCTTTCTGTAACTGCTTTAATGGCGGCCTGCAGTTCTGCTGCCCATTCCATTACGGTAGCAGGACGGTTCTTGGGCGATTTCTCCAGCGCATGCATCACTACTGCATTAACAACTGCAGGCAGTTCTGGCCGTAGCTCGTAGATAGGGCGAGGCTGTTCAGAAGCATGTTTAACCGCCAGTGCGCTCAGTGAGGGAGCATGGAATGGTAACTGTCCAGTAAGCATCTCATAGAGCATTACACCTAAACTGTAAATGTCTGAGCGCTTATCAACTGAGCGACCACGGCTCTGTTCTGGTGACATATAGAGCGGCGTGCCAATTACCAGCCCATCGCGGGTTAGCTCCATAGATTCACCCTCGCCTAGCAGACCACGCAATTTGGCAAGGCCAAAGTCAAGTACTCGTACTACTTCTTCATTATTATCATAGTGTAGGAAGACATTTTCCGGCTTAAGGTCACGATGCACAATCTTACGCTTATGCGCTACCGCTACCGCAGCACAGATCTGTTGCATAATATTGTTAACCTCAAGCATTGAGACAAAGCACTGTTTTTTTAGCACCTGTCGTAGCGTTAAACCAGAGAGCAACTCCATTACTACATAGACAACATTATCTGTTGTAACACCAAAATCGAGCACTGCAATGGCGTTAGGATGGCGTACTTGCATAGCGGCAAAGGCTTCGCGTCGGAAACGCTCTACCGCTGTGGTATCGCTAATACGATCACTATGTAGAACTTTTACTGCCACTGGCACATTCAATTGTAGGTGTACAGCACGATATACTGTGCCTGTGCCACCACGAGCAATACGCTCCTCAAGTTGGTACTTATTATCGACCAGGCGTCCTACAATATCTTCATTTGGGACAAACCCGATCAACTCTTGGCCATCATAAGGACAGTAGGTGCTACCAGCGAATTTCTTATTGCACAATGGACATATTTTCATAAAGTGTCAGCAGATCAATTTGAACTAAATTCATTCGCGCGGCGCCTCACCGCTGGTTGACTGCAGCCGGTCAATTACCATATGAAAATCCTCCATCATTTTCAAAGTGCTTGGCAGTACTGCATAAAGATTGGCCAGTTGTGCTTGTGCCTCCTCACCATCGGCTCTGGTAATCTCATATTCGCGGTAGCAGCCGGTCTCTTGTACCTGTATCAGCAGTTCCCAATTGCCATTACGCATACGACTGAAAGTAGCAAAGACACCATCCTCTGAGATCATCGCATAGCGTTGCTCGATCGTATCTTCTTTCCATTTAACCTCATCTGGATTGGTTCTAATCCAATCTAGACGTTTATCTAGTGTTGCTGTTATCAGTGCATCTATAAGCGCAAGGCGTGCTGCCGCCAACTGGTCTGACATATCTTTGCCTCCCATTGCGAAGATAGGCTCTTTATCTGTTTGCTGAAGGCGTAACGTGGTCACTAGCTTACTCGATCGCATTGTCAAACAGCAATAAAAGAAAACCGTTTTAGTCCGCCTATAGGTCTGTTAATATCGGATAAAATTACTACTTGGGTAGAGACAAAAAAGCCATGACAATACGCGAAGGCAAATGGAAATGCACCTACTGCGACACGATGAATCGTGGCCGTGACCTTAAATGTATTGGCTGTGGCGCGGTGCGCGATAAAGATGTTCAGTTTATCTATGATGAGACTGCTGCTGAAGTAACCGATGCCGCGCAATTACAGGCAGCTCATGCGGGAGCTGAGTGGATATGTGAGACCTGTGGAGTATCCAATCCCAGCATACGTACAGAGTGTTCTCAATGTGGCGCACCACGTGGTGGTTCACAGGCTCGCGAGGTCAAGATGGTAGGTGCGGCGCCTATGCCAACTATGCCACCACCCACACGTGCGGCTTTCCCAGCCAAGGCGATCCTGACAATACTGGGTCTAGTTGTTGTACTACTAACAGGCATTATCTTCTATTTCACACGCACACATGAGTCAATGCTTACTGTCACTGGTGTAGAGTGGCAGCGTGGCATTGAAGTAGAAGAGTACCGCACCCTCACTGAACAGGCTTGGGCAGATCAACTTCCTACAGATGCAAGGGTGATTTCACGACGACGTGAGTTCCATCACAATGAGAAGGTGCAGACTGGCACTCGTACAGTCGAGAAGACTTACACTGAACGAGTACAGGTTGGCAGCCGACGTGTCAAAACTGGTACAAGAGATCTAGGTAATGGGTATTTTGAGGATGTTTATAAGGATGAGCCGGTCTACGAAAATAGAACTCGTACCCGTAGAGAAGAGCAGCCGGTCTATCGTGATGAGCCTATCTATAAAGATAAGGTAACCTATCAAGTAGATCGTTGGGTAGTAGCACAAACCGCACAGGCGCAGGGTAAGGATAATAGCCCACAATGGCCTACAGTAAATGAAACGCCAAAACTGCGTGCAGGTAAGCGTACAGAGAAGTATCTGGTTTCGCTTAAGGATGAGAAAGCAGGTAAAACCTATCAACATGAGGTGGGTAGTGGAGAATTTCCTCGCTTTGTACCAGGAGCACGCTGCCGTGCCTCGATTAATAACTTAGGTTCACTTAAGAAACTTGAGCCGCCTGCGCCTTAATCTCTACTGTTGTACTGGCAGAGGAAGTGTGCTAACTTTTTAGCGGTTTTGATTTTTCCAGGGGGAGGTAATTCTTTATGCCCATTAAGCCCTCCGACGCGAAGAAGTTGGCGACAGAGTTTAATACCACTGATCTTAAGTCATTGATGGAAGTGTCTGATGAGTTGATGCGAGTAGTAATGGAGGCTGGCGACCTGGATACCGCTGAAGAGGCTGCCCAGATTTCTGCCGAAATGGCTGCTGCATTGATTGTGCGCAAAAATGATGTACGCGAACTGGCCAAACGTGTACGCGACCGCGTTACAGAAGAGGGGCCCGCTCAAACTGAATCTTCCACAACCAATGATAAAGAAGCAGCGCCAGCATCTACAGATTCTCAACCTGCTTCTTAAATTGGTTAGGGAAAAGAGCGATTAATTTAATAGCTCTGGATCAGACTTATAATCAGGTTTGCCTCCGGCTTTTTCGTTGTT
>JBFLVQ010000068.1:0-23594 GCA_040758525.1 Acidobacteriota bacterium | reverse complement strand
TTATCGCTGCGGCTAAATGAGAACTTCAGATACGGTTTCATGCATAGCATCAAGATTAATATATCACAATACGATATTTCTGTAATCAAAAATTCTCATCTTTAGCGCTGCTGGCTGAGGTTACATTGCCAGGAATAGCTGCAAAATATCCTCGCGTATATTTTGCAGTTCACGGCGATTGGCGATTGCCACATGAGTCAGGATATGTTCACCTTTGTCTGTTAGGACCAGACAGACTTGGCGACGGTCGGCATTATTAGGGGCTTTAGCAATCAAGCCGCTCTGTTCGGCCCGTATACAGAGACCAACCGCAGCGTGATGCAGTATCTGTAAACTCTCTGCAACTTCGGAAATAGTAGCCCAATCACGCCCTTCAGTACCTTTGATTGTTAACAGCAGTTGGTACTGTTGTGGGGTGATACCAGCAGCACGAGCGTTCTTCTCGCTAGTGCGTAGAAAGCGGCGTATTGCATAGCGGAAGTTTGCGTGTGCTTGATAATCCTGTTTAGAAAGTAATGCCATAAACCTTTACCGATCTGTTCTGAGATGCTTGCCAGAACTGTATACCGGGCCGAGTAGTTCCTACATATCAAAGAGAAGTTAATCTCACTAGTAAAGATTGTATCCATTTGGATCGCGCTACTGGATTGAAACAAATCAACCCATGGGTTATATAGTCTCTTAATCACCTTCAACCAAATATTCAAATATTAAGGAGCACCATCATGAAAAAGATAGGGGAGCTTATTAAAGATAAGAAGGTCTATTTTGCAGAACCGCACTGGACTGTTACTCAAACAGCTAAATATATGAAAGAGTATGATATTGGTGCTGTAGCCGTGCTCGATGATGGGCGTGTATGTGGTATCTTTACGGAACGTGATATTATGCGTCAGGTAGTGGCAGAGAATCTAGATCCACAAACGACTTCGTTAAATAAGGTTATGACACGCGAGGTGATCACCGCCGAGCCAGATGATAGTTATGAAGAGTGTCTGTTAAAGATGCAGCAGCAGCATTGCCGTCATCTACCAGTCATTGTTGGCAGCCAGTTGATCGGTATCATCTCGCTTCGTGATCTATTGCAAGTTGATGCAATGGAGAAGTTTGAACGTGTCAAACTGCTTGATTATCTACTCCGTTACGAGATCGAGGTAGGCGAATATGATTGAATGTCTACAGTACCGCCGCTGCCATAGACCGCCCCTAGACGGCAGCTTCCTACCAGAAGAAGAAATTTATCGTCTTGCAAGCCCCTACAGTTATGCTAAAATAGCCCTGATTTGTGTTGTAATCGTTTCTAAAGTGCCATTGCGGTACAATTAGTTAATTCTATTTTAGAAATAAACGGGAAGTCCCAACCCGGTTGTCTTGCCTCGGGAGCATCTTATGAATACGCAGCTGAGAAATTTAAAACACCTGACAATAGGGTCAACCAGCCTTCTCCTTATTATTGTCTTCTGTGCGCTGCCAGTTGTACAAACTAGTTCTGCACAGAATGAAAAGGGTGCGCCTGCCGCGCCATCAACAAACGATAATAACAATCAACGATCCGAAGAGAAAGAAGTTCCACCTATTATTAAATCGGGGACCAATTTAGTAACCCTTAACATTACCGTCACTGACCCTTATGGCCGCTATGTTACTGGCTTGGGACGCGAGCATTTTGAGGTCTTCGACGAGAAAGTGCCACAAAAAATTGAGTACTTTAGCGATGATGATGCTCCCCTTACTGTGGGCATCATCTTTGATATTTCAGGGAGTATGAAAGGGCGTATAGATCGTTCTCATGCCGCTTTGCGCCGTTTCTGTGATGCCGGGCATGATCGCGATGAGTACTTCCTGGTTACTTTCAATAATGGTGCCAAACTGACGCAGGATTTCACGGGTGACTCTCGTGTAGTTACCAACTGCCTTACTTTGATTGAGCCGAAAGGGCAGACCGCGCTTTATGACGCTGCTTACATAGGTGTCGAAAAGGTTCGTCATGGCCGCCATCCACGTAAGGCATTACTGGTTATCAGTGATGGTCAGGACAACAACAGCCGTTATTCCTACAAAGAATTGAAGCAGTTGGTTAAGGAAGCCGATGTACAGATTTATGCGATCGGTGTCACCAACGTCTTTTCGCCTCGTGAACTCGATATTGATGGTCAAGTTATCTTGGAAGAACTAACCCGTCTTACTGGTGGTCGCGCCTTCTTCCCTTCTAATGAAGCGGAATTGAATGAAGTGATTACTCGTATTGGCCTGGAGCTGCGCCATCAATATAGTATCGGCTATGAGCCCACAGGTACTAATCAAGATGGCCACTGGCATAAGATCCGTGTCAAGGTGAATGCGCCTAAGGGTCTGCCTCCCCTCACTATACGTACACGTGAGGGTTACTTCGCCAATATGATGAAGTAGAAACCTGATCCCAGTGGTTGTGACAGGCCGACCCTATGGGTTGGCCTGTTCGGTTTGTGCAACTTGCCAAACTAGCCCAGAACAGGAAAGTGTGTCAAAAAAAGTATCTTTCCATTCCGTGTGCGCAAAGCCACTGTGGAGATAATCATGGCGTTGGAGAATAAAAATGGCTCAGAAACGAAGAGAATCAAAGTATTGATCGCTGATGATCACACCATTCTACGCCAGGGTTTGCAACGTCTGCTAGCCACCAGCCCTAACATAGACGTAGTGGGAGAGGTCGAGAATGGCAACGATGCTGTCTCACACGTTAAAGTCAATCAGATTGATGTACTAATAATGGATATCAGCATGCCTGGTCTCAATGGCCTGGAGGCAACACGGCTAGTGCATAAACATTCCCCCAATACCAAAGTACTTATCCTTACTATGCATGATAATGAGGAATATCTAGACCAGATCATTGAGGCAGGAGCGCTCGGTTATCTGCTTAAAGATGTTTCTGCGCAAGAATTAATCACTGCTATTGAGGCTGTCAATCGCGGCGACTCCTATTTCTCTCCTACCATTTCACGTAAATTGATTGATGGTTATCTACGTGCTAAACAGCGTCCTAGCGAAGATGGCTTTGATAGCCTTACCAAACGTGAACAGGAGATTCTTAAACTGCTGAGCGAGGCAAAATCAAATCGTGAGATTGCCCATGCGCTCTGTATCAGTGTAAAAACTGTCGAGACACACCGTGCGAATATTATGAAGAAGCTCAATCTACATACGCTTACAGACCTTGTGAAATACGCTATACGAAAAGGCTTTACTAAGCCCTAATGGTCTCGCTATTCTTCTATGGAAGTAAGTCCTGTACGAATAGCATATTTCACTAATCCTGGGAGATCGTGTATTTTCAGTCTGCTCATGATATTGGCACGATGCGCATCAACTGTCTTAACACTGAGCCGAAGCTGTTTGGCAATCTGTTTATTAGTCAAACCGGCTACCAACAGTTTTAAGATCTCTTTCTGTCTATGAGTCAAAGGATCTGCATCGAATGGACTAGCAGCATTTAAGTGCCTATTCGATAAAGGATGAACGTCCTGCACATCCAGATACATTAGAATTGATTTAGAGACCAATGGACTAAGATAGATTTGACCATGTTCAATCTTAAAGATCGCATCCGTCAACTCCTGTCCAATATTCTGTTTAATTATATAACCAGCAGCCCCAGCACGTATTGCTTCTACAATTACTGCCTCTTCAGCCTGGCTAGACATCATTATGATATCCACCTGCGGACAGTATTGCTTCAATCGCCGCACTGAATCGATATTCTTAGCGCGTATTTGAGTACTCTCAATAACAACAGCATCAGGAGAATGCAAATGTACCAGCTCTATCGCTTGGTTAACACTCTCTGCCATTGCAACAATCTCAAATGAACTGTGTCTTTGTAGGGCAATCTCGTAACTTTGCTGGTTATTTTCCAGCTCATTAACCAATATGATTCTTAGCTTAGCCTTTTCTCGCGGCATCTCTATCTATGGATTGCCTGCAGTATCGCACCTTAGCGATACTACGGAAACTATCCACACCCTCCTGAACTGTAGATCTAATTACTGAATGGAACTGTTACTGTGAACGTTGTAAACAAGCAGGCCCGCTGATATTAACAGTAATCTAACGACTGAGTAAAGTAGGAAAATCACCTATAATCAACGAGATGGCTAATTTCAACCGACACTACCACAACTCCTTCCCAGGCTCTTTTGAAACGCACTCAGGAAAGATTTGTTAATAGACTATAATATGGGATTTTTACGGTATTGCAATCCTTGTTGCAGATTGGTCAGGGTATACGACATGCACACGTCGCAGAAGTAGCGTTATAATGCGATTACTTGCCTTGCAATTTGTATGATTCTGATTTTTACTTGAGAGAAGTTTACATCAACAAACTTGGGAGAGGTTCAATGATGCGTAAAGCTACTTTTGATCTGAGAGACTGGCACAATCAGATGATGGCCGAAAAAGAGCGCTTGGAATCGGAACTCAGTCGCATCAGTAAACTACTGGAGGCGCTCAGTTCGTTTGTTGCTGAAGAGGAAATGCGTAAACCTCGCACCCAAAACCTTGTACCAGCAGAACTACTTGATGGTGAGTTTGAACAACTATCCACTCTTAATAAGAAGATCCAACTTCTCTATTTTTTACTTGAAGTGATACGTACTTTTTCTACAGAAACAGATAGTGAGCGGCTGCACAGTCTGATTATTGAGAAGTCGGCACAACTTATTGATGCTGATCGCAGTGCGCTCTTCCTACTAGATACAGAAACCAATCAACTCTCAGCCAAGGTACTGGAACGGCAAGGACTGAAAGAGACTCCTTTCCCTAATGGCATTGGTCTGGTCGGTTATGTGGCAAGCACCGGTAAGACTATAAACATCTTTGATGTTGAGAAGGATCCTCGCTTCAACCCAGATATCGACGAAAAGCCTGTCTACCAAGCCAAAAATGTTGTGTTGACACCGCTACGTGATACAACTGGGAATATTTTTGGTGTACTTGAGGTCTTCAATAAGAATGAAGGTCGCTTTACTGCTGATGACGAGCATCTACTACAGGCTTTTGCTGCACAAGCATCAATGGCGCTTAAAGGTGTGCCACAATTGCTAGATTCATCGCTTCCCATCAGTGACACAATGCTGCTAATAATGAAAGCGCTTTCCGGTGGACTTGATACCGATAGTCTGCTGCAATCGCTGATGAAGAAGACCACACAAGTGATGAATGCTGATCGTAGCACCCTCTTCCTGATCGATTTTGATAAACAAGAACTCTGGTCAAAGGTGGCTGAAGGTAGTGGCATCAGTGAAATCCGTTTTCCTCTAGGACGCGGTATTGCTGGTCATGTTGCATCAACCGGCGAGACCGTGAATATTCCTGATGCTTACAAGGATCCTCGCTTCAATCAGGAGATCGATACACAGACTGGCTACCAAACTCGTACCATTCTCTGTGCTCCTTTACGAGATGAGAATGGCAAGATTACTGGCGCCTTACAGGTGCTTAACAAGAAGACTGGTAGTTTTACTGCCCATGACGAGAAGCTTATCTGTGCTTTTGCATCACAAGCAAGCAAAGTCTTGAAGAGTGCTAGATTCCTTCTTAACTTGATCACTATTCTGGAAGCGGAGAAGATTGCTACTGCTAAATAGAGAGTGAGGAAGTGCCTTAAAATAATTGTAGATACTTGAGTGCTTGCAAGATAATCAAGGTGTAACAGCCGGCGGCGATGTCATCCATCACTACTCCAAATCCATTTGCTACTTTGCGATCAAAATAGTTAGCAGGCCAGGGTTTCAAAATATCGAAGAGGCGAAAGAGCAAGAAGCCGATCAGGATTGCTAGCCAACTAGGTGCAATTGCAATCATTCCCACAAGAAATCCTGCGATCTCGTCAATTACAATTGGACTAGCATCGACTCTACCAAAATGGCGTCCCGCACGATGTGCTGCTAAACATCCTAGTGCTGTGATCAATACTACTACCGCGATATAACTAAATAGTTGCAAACGTAGCAACCAGACTAGCAAGAGATAGATTGGAATAGCTATGATGGTTCCGGCTGTTCCTGGTATGATAGGCGAATAGCCACTACCAAATCCGGTGGCAAAGATAACTGCTAGCCATTCCAGCGGTCGCTGCGCAGGCACCGCCTTTATTGGTAACTTATTCCCCATTAATTAACCTAAAACCTTTCTCAATTTAGACTGGCTCATTCTCGTCACTAGGTGGTGGCAATGGCAACTCTTCCGATTTACGTGGCCAGACGATCGATGCTATTACAGAAATAATTAGCACTACGGCAATTACTGCTAGCGCAATGAGCGTAGGAATTTCAAAGAATTCCACTACCAGCATCTTTATACCAATAAAGACAAGGATCATAGAGAGGCCAACTTTGAGGTAGTGAAACAGGTCCATTATCCCGGCGAGGGCAAAATAGAGCGCACGTAGACCCAAAATAGCAAAAACATTGGAAGTATAAATAATGAAGGCATCATTGGTGACACCAAAGATTGCTGGGATGGAATCGAGAGCAAAGACAAGATCGGTTGTCTCTACTACCAATAAGACAATAAATAGTAATGAAGCATAGAGCCGACCATTAACTTTTACAAAGAAACCTCTGTGTGCATAGTCAGTAGTAACCGGCATAAGGCGCTTAAAGATCCGTACTACAGGATTCTTCTCTGGCTGAATCTCATCATCCTCCTTCTGCAAGGCCATCCTAATACCAGTAACGACTAACAATAGCCCAAAGATATAAAGGATCCAATGGAACTGTCGGATCAGCGCTGTACCTAACACAATTAATGCAGCACGCATTATCAGTGCTCCTAAAATACCCCAGAAGAGCACCCTATACTGGAATTTTGCCGGTATCTTAAAGTATGAGAAGACCAGTAGAAAGACAAAGATGTTGTCAATACTGAGAGATCTTTCCAGTAGATAACCAGTTAAGAATTCGGTTGCGGCACGGCCGCCAAACCAGTAGTAGACACATATATTGAAAATAATTGCCAGTACAACCCAGATTAGACTGGCCTGTAAGGCTTCCTTGATCTTGAGTGCCTCATCCTTACGATGAAAGACACCTAGATCTAAGGCCAACATTATTAGTACAAGAATATTGAAACCGATCCACATCAGAGCTTGGTTAGATAACAAACTGCTTCCCTCCATTCACGCCCAACCCCAAGGCCAGCGATACCGACTCATTGTTGGCCAGCGCTAATCACTACTTTTGCTTTACACAATACATTACTCTGCTGACTATATCCACGCGCTCGTGTCGCAAGAATGGTGCCTCGCGGCGAGCTAGAGATACGTTGTTCTACCACTTCATGTTGCTCAGGCCGGTATATCTCACCGCTAACGGGTACAATACTATTGTAACTAAGTAGGCCGAGCAGCCGATCAAAAGGCTCTTGCAATGGCACATTAGGATTATGATCCAGCCGCGCACTCACTGGTAATATTAGCGCCTCCATCCAGTTTATGCGCTCGTAAGGCAAACGCGCCATATCCAATAGTCCAGGCAAAATCTCTGCGCTAGTAAGATAGGCAGGCAGTGCCGTACTTAATTGTCTGCCCAACTCTGCATCAGCATCAATTAGCGTTCTTAGCTCACTTTTGATCAGTGCAAAAGTGGGTATGCGGCTTTCCAGTAATTCTTGCCATTGCGCTAAGGTAATACTACGCTCGACTTGTGCAAGCAGCTCACCCCGTAAACTCTCATACTCCGCCCAAAGCGTATTAAACTCCTGATCTTCCTTCTCCTTCAACTCGCTAAAACTCTTTTCCAGCCGTTTCAGTTGCTCTATAACACTATCGGGCAATGCTGTTTTCAAGCGTTCGTGTAATTGGCTTAGCTCCCCTCGTATGTGGGATAGTTGATACCAGAGTGATATTACTGCCCAGCCTAATCCGCCTGCCGTTACTAGCAAAGCAATAATAATGATAAAGATATAAAAGGGCATTGAAAACTCTCGCGTCCGCCCATTCTGCTAATTGCTACCTAGAATGGGAGCAACATGGGTCAGTTCCAGATCCGTCCTTGTTCTTAAGATCACTTCTATCCCCTCGCAGTCTGGCAGCAGTCGGAAGCTTGCGTCAACCTCATTACCACTTAACATTGCACAAGGAATGGTATATTCCCTGATACGAGGATTATCGATCACTTTAGGATCTATCTCATGACCAAAATAGTAGTAGAGCCGTAAATATTGCTGATCGCGTGACAGACGTAGGGTACGGCGAGCTATTGGTCCATGATCATCGGCAACTACGCCACGCTCAAAGAGCATATCAAAATGGAAACCTGCACTAAGTACACCAACACGGCAAGGCAGTGTACGATTGATCTGATCTATAGGAAATGGCAATGCTTCAGGGGCAACGGCATAAAGCAAGGCGCCTTTCGCTACACCAAATTTCATGTTTTCCGTATCAAGCAGCACACGTGACTCTTCACCATTGAAGAAAGCGGCGGCAAGTAGTTCTGTAACCAATGGTAGACGTGAAGAGTTTCCCCCTAGAATCAACCAATCTAGGCGGCGTTCAGTAATCGCGCCACGCTCTTGTAGTCCTCCTACCATTGCCATTAATGCTTCAATAAGCTGTTGTATATGCTCCCGCACTAGTGTCTCCACCTGCTCACGGGTAAGATGTGTTTGAAAAGTCTCATTACCTCGCTCACCTTGCAGATTCTGTACAATCTCACGCTCGAATAACTCTTGATCAACATGGAAAGAGCGCTTTACACGCTCGGCAAAATGGGCGACACGACGATAATTCTCGCGTGCAACATCGCTAGTGCCAACCAATAACGCGGCCAAGCTGTCTGGGAAAGCGAAGGCGGCACGTGATGATACTGGCACAAGCCGTTCATAAGTTAGTCGGGCCAATTTGAAAGTCAGTAGTTCTCCACCTAGCGCCACTCCACCAACATCAAGCAACTGCAACTGTGGGGGCTCTTGTTCCTGTTTAGAAAGACGTATCTGGAAGATTGCTAGATCGGTTGTACCACCACCAAAATCGAAGACAGCAAAGACGGCGGGACGTAAGAATATCTCGCGATGCAGATAGGAGTAATGTATGGCAAGCGCAACCGATTCGCTGACAGGTGTAATTACCTCTTCCAAGCCAGCCGCACGGCAAGCAGCCGCTAGTCGCTCACGCTGCCATTTACCAAAAGTAACAGGATAAGTGACAACCGCTTTGCGTGGCATTATCCCACTGCGTAGCTTCACTGCCTCAACAAGCGCAGCTACATAGATCTCGATCAATTTATCTACTGTCTTTGTATGTGGTCGGCCCTGCACAATGTCTAGATAAGTGTGTGGCTGTGGTTCAGGAGATTGGGATAATTGCGGCTTAAAAGCCCAAGCCGTTGCTCTTAGTGCGCGTGGTCCACTAAAACGCTTACTGTAAGCACGCATACCACATTCATAGAGCTGCTTCGACTCATCAACAAACTGTATACAACTTGGACTCTCCTGTGGATTAGCAGAATCTAGATCGACTGTAAGGCCACGTATGGTGGCGCCATCAAACATTGCTGCGCAGCTATTGCTGGTACCAAAATCGATGGCAATCCAACCATCAAATTGGCGTGGGGCAATAAACTCGAAGGGTAATTTGATTGCCTCAGGTCTATGCTGCGAACAATGTAGTTGTGGATCATAATATTCAAGCGCTAACTCTACATGTTCAAAGCAGGGCGTAGCAATACGATCGGAATCAATACCTAAACGTAGCGTTACACTCTCATTGGCAGCTAGATGTTCGATTGTCGTTGGCGATATCGAAAGCCAAGCAGGAGCACCTTGTAAGGTAATATTTTGAGCGCTACCACGGCCACAACTACTGACCGCGTCCCATTCATTCTTAATTAGCAACTTCAATTCATGCACACCAGAATTTAGTATCACCGCCTGATCGCCGATCATAAAACGCTCGGCCTGATCAATGAGATTGGGCACCTCGACACGAAAGAGAATTAAACGGAACTGACGGCTGCCTAATTCATCAAATAACAGTGTGAGCATAAGGTCATTGGCACGCAATCCGCTTAGTTGGAACTTATGTGATCGTGTACGATCTATTGTAATTGGCGTTGATGTTATGGTCTCTCCGATCAACTGGATCGAATCGATTGTCAGAGGTATGTCACTATCTGTATTTATTGCACAAGAGAGTCTCTCTTGACCTATTGGTAAACGTAATAGAAATCCTTCTGGCGCACTCTCTACGTTAGGCACATCAGGAAATGAGAGCCAAATATTAGGTGGCTCTTTAAGCTGAATAGGGATCTCAACAGGTTTATCGTGGTAAAGCAGGCGTAAGCGACCACTACGTTTACCAAAAGTATTTAGCTCTGCAACATGTAGCTGCAGCGAAAGTGACTCATTCTTACCTAGTACAACCTCTTGATCAGGTTGCAGAGTAGCAGCAACATCGATCACTTCAAAACCGCCAATGGTGATTGGAATTAAACCATTGTTACGTACTGTAAAGCTTTTTGTGTAAGAGCCTGTGTCACCTATATAAATAACCAGTTCTTTGGGGACAGCTACACTGGTAATACTCTTGCCACAGCCAGAACAGTAACTATCGGTCTGCGCGATAATATCCCATTCACAATCTGGACAGCTAATTACACTACCTAAAACTATCTGACGACCACTGGCAGGCAAACTTTTTGGTACATTTGTAGAAGGTAATGGTGGCGTAGGTAGTTGTAATGGTTTGGTGATTAGCGATTGTGGTGATGGCTCTTCCTTAAAGACCGGCTCCAACACAATATTATTTACTACGTCATTAGTGGGTAGCACTAAGGTCTCTACCTCTGGCGCGACGATCTTTGCCGTAGGTGGTACATCGGTCTCTTCTGTATCTTTCTGTGTAGGTGTAGCAAATATGTCGCGTGCCATCTCACTGATAAGTGGATTGGCAAAGATCTCGACATCCATTGGTGCAGATGGCTTGGGCTTAACAGATTCGACAGTAGGCTCAACAGTAGGCTTAGCAGTAGGTTCAATAGTAGGCTCGGCAATAGGTGTAGATGGTTCGGCAGCCTCAGGCAATAAATGTTTCAGGTTATCAGGTAATGGTAGATCAGCATTATACTGCGCACGTCGCAGATATTCGATGATACGTTCATTTTCAGCACGCTGCTCTGGGGTTGCGCTCTGATTCTTGCGGCCTTGATAGAACCGAAAGGTGCGAAAGTGCGCTTGTCGGATCTGATCTTCGGTGGCATTCTCTGGGGTGATACCAATCAACCGCCAATACTCTTTCATACTTTCAGCAGTCCGTCATTGTGTGGCCCCGGCATTTTTGAGCAACTCAACCACCTCAGTATGGCCTTTATCAGCAGCATACATTAAAGCCGTTTTGCCATCCTTGTCTTTAGCATTTACATTGACAGCCTGCACGAGTAACGACTTTACGATATCGCTGTAACCCTTCTCGGCTGCATACATCAAAGCCGTTTTACCATCTTTGTCCTTAACATTCACATCCACACCCTGAGCGAGTAAGGATTTTACCGTGGCGCTATCCCCGCTTGCCGCTGCTGCTACTAGATCTACATCAGCACCAAGATGGTTGTACACGATCAGGGCTTGTAAAACTATCCCGATCAGATAGAGCGCCACTACTAAGAATTTCACACCACCAGACGGCTCTTTATTTGCGCCAACACTGCTCATAGTTCGAACTCCCAACATTTATAAACTGCGAATATGTTCTTCGATCGTGATCATGATTTCGTCGGCAAGCTTAAGCTCCGCCTGCTTTAGCTTAAGCTCACTACGCGCCCAATCTTCGACCTGCGGTCCTGTCACCAATGCACGGTAATAGTCAAAATAGTCAACCACTGCCTTCTCAATTTCTGCTGCTTCTGATGCGCTAATCTGCAGACGCGCCTGTTCAGCCGCTAATTCAGATTGTAAGGCAGTGAGATCGGTACTGCCATCATGGTATAGACTAAGAAAGAAGACTGCATAATCGTGGCGTTGTTTAGCATTATCGCCACCCATTAACTCATTTATGATCCTCTCAGTTTCTTCTACACTCAGACCCAGCTCACGCTGCTCTTTATCGAGTACTTTACGCTGCGCTGCACCAAGCTTGCCTTTGCCTGCCTTGAGCATCAACTGTACTCGTGCACGAAAGCGCTCTAACGCTCCATTATCGGCAATGGGTAGAGGCACAGGAGGCTCAGTTGCAACCACTGCAGGAGATGGTTTAACCGGAGTAGTATTCGTTTTGATTGGAACGGTGACCAATGAAGGAGCAGCCATTCCTTGACCAGTCTGCAAGAGATTCTCTAATTGGGTACGCGCACTTTCAATTCGTCGCCAATCGAGTATACGACAGTGTAGTTGTACACAACCATCTCGATCTGATTCGTCATGATGCTCCTGACAATACTGACCAAGCGCTACCAGTAAGGCTTCGCGTACACGTAACAACTCTTCACGACGACCTGGGAAGGAGGAGCGTAAACGCCTTTGTAGGTTGTCGATCTTCTCACGGTAGACATCTTGATCGCCATTGCGATTATGCTCAAGGAAATCCTCTATCAGCAGCCAACCCAGTAGTAGGCCACGCCCACCTGCGAGTCGAAATAGTTCTTCTTCGGCACGCTTGACCATTGCTTCCAAGTGTTGTCGTAATTGGACCGATTTAGAGAGTCGTTCAATACTCTCTTCATAACTACCTAACTCTTCTTGCTGGAAGCGAGTCTCCATCAAGTCTACGGCACGCTCAAAACCATAGATAAGGTTGCGATGACTAGACATATCAGAATTGGCGCTAGTAGTAAGCTTGCCGTAAATTAGTGCTAGCGAGAAGATACGTTGCGCCTCTAGAGTAGGGTCTTTACCACGTATAATATCGCCTAGGAATACTTTATTCTCTTGCCAGCGTGCCTCACTAAACGCAACAAATGGGATTGCGCCCTGGCGAGAATCACGCAATTCATCATGCCAGCTCTCGGTAAAGAGTGCCATTACACGCGGCTGTTGCAGTAGTCGTAAGCTCTGTGCCAGTCTATCACGATTACCTACGGCTGGAATCATCAGGCTCACTTCGTAGAGTTCTTCTAACAAACATTCGCGCTCAGGCGAGATCATCTTGTCACGCGCACCGCCTGGCAATTCTACCTCGATCTCTGGAAAAGGCTGTGTTTCACCATTGACAAGAGCATCAAGCAGTGCATACCAGAGCATTAAGTGGCCACGGTATTGATCATTCTCTTCTGGAAGTGATGTGTCTGCCAGTTGACCTTTGAAGCGCTCTACATCCTTGAGAATCTTCTCGCGCAGTGGCATTGCGCTTAATTCCTCGTAAAGTGTGGTAACTGCGCGTTCGTACATACCAAGACCAATCGGCATAGGTTTAATCTTGTGTAGATCGCGCTCATCATAGCGTATCACCGTATAGGTGCGATTGCGTGGCTCATTCTGATCTTTATTCTCATCTTGCTTGATCACACCACCAGCAACACCTAAGACAAAACCACGTACAGATCGTAGATAACGATTGCGCCCTTCATCATCGCGGTACATGATGTCACGCATCATAAAGCGATTTTTGGTAGTAAAGAGATCGATCTCAGAAGGATCTCGCTCCTTTTCACGAAAGACACGTCGCATCTCTGGCAGTGAAGAGACGGCTGCCAACGATAAGCCTGCCATCTCGCCATAAAAGACGATCTCATGACTATTGCCAATCGGTTTGAAATTTACGCTCATTGATCCACTATTAAAACTCCCTACCATTGCAGCAAACTTACCTTGATGTGGATGAGCAGCATCTATACCGATTAACATCTTATGTCCGCCTTGTGGCACTTGTAACTCTGGCGGTACGGTGTCGTTGGTATGTACCCAGCCTTTAGCAAGATTAAAAGTATCTTCTACCTGTTTACGTACCGTGGTCTCGTTGTAATTAGTAGGAAAGAGTTTATCTAGCACATGCTCTTTTACACGTTCAGAGACCTCACGTTCAAGAAACTCTATTATCTTATTGATCACACGATTGGAGCCAACCTCACCCTGTATACGTTCGGTGAGTGCGCTCACGGTTGGCTTCTCAATAAGTCCTAATGACTGTAGATGTGAAAGTAGTAGACCAGCATAATCAGCCACTCGCGCAGGTGGTCGCGTGGCCGGCGCGGCAGGCGCATCGTCTTCAATTACCACTTGACGATAGTAACGCTCGATCTCGTCTGGATGATAAAGACGTAGATCCATCTTGGCACTCTCGTCTTTATTCTTGTAGTACTCGGCGAGCTTGAGAAACTCCTGCTGTTTCTCAACAATAATGCTGTTGACAGTGATCAACTCCAGACGTAATTCCTTCTCAATGTAGGAGGCGATTGCATCGACCAATTGCATATAGGTCTCGTAGACATACTTGTAGCCAAGTGAACGCAAGTAAGTGTAGCTGCCCTCGCGCCAACTCTCTACTTGTACATCAACCGCCTGCTTCCAGCCCCCAGCAATACGTTGTAGCGTAGACCAACGCTCTAACTCTTGCAGTTCACGTATTGCATCCTGATACTGGCGTTGTGCAGGTTGTAATCGCTTCTCTTCCGCCGCCATAGTAGTGGCGGCCCGTTCGCGATAATGTGAGCCACGCAAAACTACTGGCAATGCACCAAGGATCTGTATTACATAATCAAAGCCATAACTAGGATGGGAGAGTCGCTCCTTAAGGTGTTTGAGCAGCTCTTCACGCGCTAGTTGCATGGTGTGTTCATAACAAGTCTCGCGTATGTGGCGAACAAAGTCGCCCCAGCGTGCGGCGTCTTTGGGATCATCTATACGCAGGTGATCATGATAGAAGACATCATTAAAATGCTTGAACTCGCGCGACCAACCATCGGTCAGATCACGACAATTCTCGACCTTTTCATCAACCTTGACACGACAGATCTGATCCAGCGAGGCTTGATCCTTTACTTCTAGATAGCGACGTAGATCCTCATAGGTGAGCTTACAGTCTTTAAGAAAAGAGAGTGCTTGATCAGTGACATTGGCGCGATCCGAGCCACCTAACCAGTAGTTCATAATTGTTGCACCCAGTCGATAGGCGCAGGATTTGACAATCTGCTCACGTGGATAGTAGATACGACTGACGGCAAAAGAGGAGTAGCGACAAGGAAAAGTCTCTACCAGCAATGGGCGATTATTATAGCGGGCAAGATGTTCATAGACTGCCAATCGCTGTGTATATTGAGCCATATTGGAGCGGAAACTACGTTTATCATCGCTAAACTGGCCACTCTTGAAATCTTGTATAAAACTGTTTGCGATCATTGTATAGAGACCTACATCATCAGTCGTGCTGCCACTTGCGCTACGACCATCAATAAGGTAGGTATGCTGGTAAAGCGGTGGTGGTACTGCAGTCGGCTCTTGCTCAAAATAGATATTAAAGTTATTGCCATATTGGTAATGGTTGAGCTCAACCAGTCCTGCATAACCATTTGCCACACAGCGTGGATCTTGTTGTTTGAAGACTTCTGGAAGCACCAGTATAAGATGTGTCTCAATACCTTGAATGGTATGTAGTAGTGCTCCCATATCAAGAAATGCGCCTGAACCTGTGCCACCAGCGGAGGAGCAGATTACATAAACATTAATTGTGTTGGTATAAAGCTGTAGGTTCTTTAGCTCTGGATGAGTAAGTTGATTAAGATCGATGCTACGTAATTGTCTTAGCATCAAGTCTAGTTTAGGTCGGATCTTGTTGGTGCCGTAATGGTGAAAGAAACCTAACCGTGAAGCAACACGCACCTGGCCGGCACCTTGGCCTAGATCACCGTTGTTACGTAGTCGTTGATCTGGCTTAAACCAAGGCTTAAGACGTGGGAAATTATTTACATCAAGAAACTGTGCAATATTAACTTTGAGTGAGATCCACTCGTTGTCAACAAACTCTTTCTTTTTGTAGAGAGGATCCTTGCTAGCATCCTTATTAGTATCTTTAGAGGAGCGCTCATCGGTATCCAGGTGTAGAAAGCGCAGTATAGGAAACTGCTCAAAGCTACCATACTGGTCGATCACCCAGTTGCGCACACGCTGCAACACATTCCCACCTGTGCCGCCGATTCCTATCAGCAATGTAGGACGAATTTTCGCGGCATTAGCATCAGCACCAGCCGCGACAGGAGAGATGTTTCTATAGCTCATTGTCTCAAATTCCTTTCCAGGTCACCAAATCTTGCTAATCTTCTCGCCGACGCGCTAGTACTACTTTGAGTAGTAGGTGAATCATCCAGAGTACACCGACAAAGATAAAGACGGCACGCCAGCTCCCCGTGGCTGAGACACGAAAGAAGAGTAGCGTAAAGAGATTCAGCGAATAGAGGATAAAGAGTGAGAGGCCAATATTAGTAGCATCGGCCAGCGAATAGTAGCTACGTACTAGAAATGGAATAATCGTCAGGCGTATAAGTAGGAAGAAGATTGCCACACATCCTACTAGAAAGATCGCTACATACTTGATCACGTCCATCTGTTTTGCCCCACTCTCCAGCCCAATTGCCAATACTTGGCTAGGTAGCAGCGGGAGCAGTAGAGCAAGATAAATTAGTATTCGCTTCATTGTTCCTCTCCTCTGATTTCTCTTCTTAACCATCATCAACACAACAGATCGCGAGAAATTATAAGCACACAGCCACGCCTGTACACTGGTCGAACTTTCTCTGCGCGCGTCCAAATATTTATCACAGAAGAGATAGAAGAACAGAGTAATAATCCCTGTGATCTCTATCTACTCTATGGCTGAGTTCAAATACGCACATCCTCGTTCAGCGCCCTAGGCGTAGGTCGTTTAGTACGTACAAAGAGGCGGTAAGCGATATCATCATCATTAGCTTCTGCACGTGCTAGCGCAACATTACTATAAGAGTCCGAAACACGTTTGAACTCATTACGGTTAGGCAAAAATCGCCAATCGTTGCTCCAACCACGGCAGAGTCGCCCCAATACCTCTCCTGACTCCGATTTTACGCGCGCCTCACCTTTGCGACGCAAGCTATAACGACGGTAGAACTCAAAATTATCATCAAAACTGAGGTAATAGTTCTGTGGCAAAAAGAACCATACCCCAAAAGCGATCAATCCTGCAGCAAGCAGTGCCGAGAGACAGAGAAAAAGCAATAATCGGCCACCACTATTGTAGACAGCAGGCTTGAATTCGATACGCAACTCGTCCATATCAACAAGCTGGGGACGAAAAATCTCCGGTATATCGCTAGCGCCAAAAACCTTTTGCATTGCGGGCGGCAGTTCTAGTCGCAGTTGTACCCCATTAACACGTGCACGCAAAGCACCTTGCATTACAAAAGACTCGTCAAAGATATCTGCCCACAGTGTAGCAAAACGGTTGCGTGAAGGACTCACCTCTACACGTGGAGTACGGAAAGTGATATGAAAAGTAGTACTAGACTTGGGCTGTAGATCTTTAACCAGATAGGGTTGTGTAGGCGAGAAAGAGAATTGATCCCCAGAGATTGCACTAATACTGGCACGCTCTGGTTTTAGATCCTCAGCCTGTAACTGCACCCCTGCCGAACTGATCGTATGGTAGTTAAAACGTGAGCTGAGTACTAGATCAACACTTCCTGTGAGTGGCGAGTTCTCATCAACCTCATCAAGCTTTAGCTGATCTTTAAGCGATAGCTCTAGCGTGTTACGATCTAACGGCTTCATCTGAAAAGGATTTTCTGCCATAAACTCGACCAGCGCAGGTGTGCCTAGATATTGCTCCTCCCATTGTTTCAACTCTGTCAAGTCGAACGGCTGTGCTGGTCCTACGACAATACCATAGAGCATCAACATTGACTTAGTGTTGATTGGAGCGCGTAGCATTGGATAGGCATAGATCATCTGTATACGTGGATCTTTAGCCAGTAAAGTGTAGAACTCCCTTGTATCAAGCGCCTCCTGACTACCACCTTGATCAGTAACATTGTCTGTCAGTATCCATATCACGGCATGGTTTGATGCCAAGCTGGTAAGTAGATCGCTAAGTGCATTGGGCATACGTGTAAACTTGATATCATCAGGTGATTGTGCGCCCACAACATCAAGTTTGCCTACCGGCGCATAGAGTGTTTCCCAGGCAATTGCTGATGCCTGTGTAGGTGGTAATACTCGGTTGGTTACACGGTTGAAAGTGATAATTGAGACTCGATCCTCGGGTCGCGCTGTCTTGGCCACCAACTGGCGTAGGAACTCTTGAAAGGCAGGTTGGCGATAGTAGTAAGGGGCGCCTGCACGAGGGGCTGGATAGCCATCATACATACTGCCGGAATTGTCTAGCAGGTAATAGACTTCCCTAGCCTGTGCCGACACTGCTAATAAGTGACTGCCACAAAGTAGCAGCAACACAATAAATAGATTCCTAATTGAGATCAAAGCGGCACACCTCCCCATTCTCCGACAGGGTATAGAGCGAGTTATAAGCGATAAAAGCATCTGATACTCGTGAATCGTCACTAGTAGCATCCTTATCATTACCCCAACGTTCTAGCGGATTGGCCGAATTCATTATTACAAGCTGGCCGTTACGGTGGATCGCCAGTGGCGTACCCTGGCTGTCGGCAAACAGATGTGAAGCATCAATATCGGCAGCAACAGCACGTAAAGCTCCTGTCTGAGTATCAAAGAAGTGCAACTCTTCATGTACAGCTATTATAATCGTGTCACGGACAGCGAGCAGCGCACGTGCGCCACGCTCTACCTGATTGAGTTTGCGTTGATGGATCACCTCGCCACGTTGTATTACCAATTCTATTAACCGATTGTCTTGTGTAACCGCATAAACCCGCCCATGTAACGTGACTGGACGTGCAAAAAATAGTAACGGTGGGCAGTTGACAGTAATTGGTATGATCCCATCTTGCTCCCGGCGTATATAGATCAATGTGCCTGTACCCTGTTTCAAATCCTTAGCCCAATAATAGTGACCAGTACTATCAAGTGCACCAATCAGGCGTGCTGTAGTAGGTAAAGAGACTGATGCCATCGTCAAAGCAGAGGTAGCGACAATCTGTTCTCTAGCAATCCTTAGCAGTGCAAACTGTCCAGTATCGGCCAGTGCTACCGGTAACTCAACATAACCATAATGGCAAAAGATCTCACCGCCAAAGAGTGGTTGTAATTGGGTAGGCAACTCAATCTCATAACGATTACGTAACCAGCGACTAGCATGTGGATGTATAGAGAAGCTGAGTAGCTGACGTGTACCTATTACCAGTAGGCGATCAATAAAGACTGCTGGAGCAGTCTGTGGTTCTAGATAACTGATTGCCTTCTGCAACTCTTCCAGGCCATTTTTGCCCACTGGTGAGCTATAAAGGCTTAGGCTATCAGCACGATTTTCCATAATCTTTAGGTTATTATTGCTGGTTAGCAACCAGAGTCGTCCCTGTGAAGAGATAAGCGGGAAAGTATCGGTGCGTTCGTTTATTGTCAGACATACTGGTGGCTTGTGAAAACTCTTCTGAGATGGCTCAAAGACTGTCTCTGCCTCTGTGCCACGTGGCGGTGAGGGTAGCGCATTACCACAACGTCGGCAGTAGAACCCATCCCCACGGTTGAAAGTCTCTTTCTCTTCCTGTTGGCAGACTGGGCAGAGCCTGACGGCGATACCACACTGATAGCAGAAGCAGTGTGTGGCAATCAAGGGCACGCGACATTGATGATTTGGACAACGATTCATAGGTTTCCAACAATATCAAACTATTTAACGAGAAAAAATAGCAAATCGATCCTTCTTATACGAAGCCGCCCCTGTATCAGAAGTGTCGCCACCCCCTATTGCTAAATATTGATTAAAGGTTTGACTGAAATTGGAGGCGGGAAAGACTCTTTAGAAAAGTGTATTATCTAGATCAGGAGCATAATTTATCCCATAAAGACATAAAGGGCACAAAGATTCTTCGTGCCCTCTATTGGTCTGTTGATGCTAAATTACTGCTAGTTCACAGTAAAATTGCTGCTACTTGTAGCAGTACCATTGGCAGTTGTTACGGTAATAGGCCCGCTGGTTGCTCCAGATGGCACTGTGACCTGAATACGATTATTCGAAAGGAAAGTAACTAAACCGGCATTCACGCCATTGAATCTTACCTGTGTCCCAAGAGCGCTAAAGTTTGTTCCATGTATGGTGACTAAACTTCCTCTAGGCCCTCTGGTTGGCGAAAAGCTGCTGATAGCTGGAGCACTACCTGGCGCTCCAACATACAAGTGGTCTGCACTTGTCCCCGTACCATTGGCATTTCTTACTGTAATAGGCCCACTGGTTATTCCTAAGGGTAAGAAGACCGTTATCTGGGTGCCGACTGAATTAGCGGTGAAACTTACTCTCGTACCATTAATTGCAACCGATTCCACGCTGAGGAGGTTGCTCCCATTAATAGTAAGGGTCTGAAAAGGAAGCACGGCCAGTGGTGAAAAACCGCTAATAGATGGAGGACTTCCATTTTGATTTAGCTTAAACACACCACGCCCATGTGTCGCGGCAAAGAGCGATTGTGTCGTATTATTGAGCTTAAGATCGAAGACAGCCGAATTTGGCAGTCCTGTTGATAGCTCGAACCAAGTGACTCCTCCATCGCTTGTAACAAAAACACCTATATCAGTGCCGATAAAGAGTCTGTTTGCTGCTGACGAATCTATCACCAAGGCATTGACTGGTATATCTGGTAGATTTCCACTGATATTGGTCCAGTTCGTTCCACTGTTGGTAGTTTCAAAAACGTGACCACTGCCAAAGCCGGAAAGGGATGCATAGGCGTGCTGTGAATTTGTTGGATCTACTGCAATACGTGTAACATAACGAGCTGGAAGCCCTGTTACTCTAAGGTTGAATGTGGTGCCACCATTGGTTGATACCTGAATATTTCCATCAGATGTCCCAACATAGATTGTTTGTGAAGAGTTCGGCGCCACTGCTATCGCAGAGATTGCCCCTCCATTTGTCAAATCTCCACTTATCGCTGCCCAGTTATCTCCGCGATTGGTGCTTCTATTGAGTCGAAACGTGCCAAAGTAGAGTGTGCTGGAATTGGATGGATCCATTGCAATGGGAGAGTAGAAGAGGGTTCGATCGTTGGTATTCAACCCGGTTCTTTTAGTCAGCCAAGTACTGCCTCCATTGTCAGAACGCTCGAAAGACACTCTAGGAAAGGTGTGGTATAACGTACTGGGATTATTAAAATCGACTAGTACGGCGCCTCCATCGCCATCTTGAGAGTGTGTCCAAGTTTTGCTTTCAGGAACAAAAATGGGCGTAGTTGTTCGGATCAGAGTGCCATTGTCTTGGGTGCCACCCATTACAAAGGTAGCATCGGTTGGATGAATTGCGATATATTCGAACTGTGTAATAGCCAAGTTGCCATTAATGTTGCTCCAAGTATCTCCACCATCGCTACTGAGCCAGATACCACCATCATTACCTACAATCATTCTGTCGGAATTGGAAGGATCAAATACAATGGCATGAAAATCAGGATGCATAAGTCCACTTTGACTTAAATCCTCCCAGATCTCACTGAAGATAGTACGTGTATAGCGTTGAAAATTTACTGCGCCAAAGAATAGCCGATTCGAGCTGGTGGGACTAACAGCAATGACATTATCGTAGAAACATTGGCAGATATTACCGAAACCGCTGGCCTGTGGCCTGGCAATAGCGGCCCAAGTCGCACCTCCATCAGTCGATCGAAATATATCTCTCAGTTCACTGTTGTTGAAGTTTTCTACTGATGCATAAATAACCTGAGTATTGGTAGGAGCAACTGCAATGGCAATACGACCAAATTGAGTTGGGAAGCCAGTTGTACCAAGCTGATTCCAGGTAGTTCCACCATCGGTGGTGCGAAAGATACCGCTACTGCCAGAATTATCCTTACCATTATCGGTAGCATAGATAATATTTGGATTAGTTGGATCGATCTCCAAATCTTGTATATTACCGCTGGGAGCATTGGCAAGGCGAGTCCAGATAATCCCACCTCCTTCTCCCTTATAGACCCCAGTCTGCTGTGCAGCCGGATCGCTAATCCCGTTAACACCCGCAAAACCTCTGGTTACTGCTGCATAAAGGACACTTGGAGTAGTTGGATTGATCACCATATCTGCAATCGAGACGCCTCGAAAAGTAGTGGCTGCTTGCCTTGACCAGGTTGCCCCGCCATTAGTTGTCTTTAGCACACCAGCACCAAAATAACTGTCAAGGGCGCCATTCCCTTCACCTGTACCAACATATAGGATACTGGAATTGGTCGGATCCATAACCATTGAACCGACCGCTAAAGTAGCCTGGTCATCAGTCAATGGTGTCCAAGAACTACCACCATCGGTAGTTTTCCAAACACCTCCCTGAGCTGCTCCTAAATATATAATGTTTGAGTTGTTCCTATCGATTGCCAGCGCTGTTACTCGTCCACTTACTGGTGCGCTTTGGCCATTGGGAAAGACTTGACCATTGGGAATTGAGTCTGGTCCAACGCTACGCCAAGACAAGCCTGCCAGATTGGCATTGATCTTTGCGCTGCGTAACGGACGCATCTGCTCTTTTACATATTTCATCGCCCGTTCCCTTGCACCACGCGGAATTGTCCCAATAGGGAATGCCCGCTGTTGATAATACCATTGCTGGCGACCCATACTCTCTTCGGTCTCCAACTCTGCCTCTTTTAAATCATATCTGTCTTGATCTTGTGCTTCTAGGGAAGGCGACTGCTCCTTTCCATAGTCAGTTTTGCTAGCGAATATGAGAAATACCAATGTTAGTAATAACAGACTCATTATCGATCCATATAACAATCGTCTCATAAACTTCTCCTACTAAATTTTCTCCCTAAGTTTTCCCGTCAAGCATATGACGTATAAAAATCGATATTCCTCTCGGCTGGGAAGATATGTTAATTTCATCACTAGGCGTTAATAGGCAGGCGACAAGATTATCCGGGAATATTTTCATTGCCATCTGGTATTAATAATGTAGGAGTGTAGGGAGTTGTTTTGCACCGCTCCGGGGAGTATCCGTGCTACCTGTTAATCAGATCAGCGTGGAGGATTTCGAGGCTACGGCACTACCTCATATTGATGATCTGTTCCGTACCGCATTACGGGTTATTGGTAATAGAGGTGAGGCCGAAGATATTGTACAAGAGACCTATCTACAGGCTTGGAAATCTTTTCACCGTTTTCAACCAGGAACAAACTGTCGAGCCTGGTTGTTCAAAATACTATTTCATGTAATCCACCACTACCGCCGTCGGTGGTTTAACATCAGATTATTAAGAGAGCGTGAAGAAGTGTTGGAAGAGATGCTGATATACGAGCCGAATATTCTTGAAACCTTAAGCAACGAGGACATACTATCTGCACTGCAGAAAGTGCCACAACAATATCGTGAGGTACTATTGCTTGCCGATGTTGAGGACTTCTCTTACAAAGAGATTGCCGAAACCTTGGAAATTCCCATAGGCACAGTAATGTCGCGGCTGAGTCGAGCCAGAAAACTCTTAAAGACAGAGTTGACTAGAACCATAGGAGCAGAAAAGACCCGTAGTATTCGTGCA
>JBFLVQ010000067.1:0-23804 GCA_040758525.1 Acidobacteriota bacterium | reverse complement strand
ACTTCGCACTAGCATGCGAACTGGTTGCCTGAGACTTGCTGATTGTTACTAGTAGAAACCAGACTAGAATTACCGCTATTGCAGAAGAATGACTTGAGTGATTTGCAGATTTCATCAATGGGGGGTAGCCATGACACAAGGCAGGGATCTAAGCAAGATAATATCGATAGAAGAGATTGTTGTTGATCGTATACTGGTAATAGATGATGAAGAGAATGTATTGCTAACAATCGCCGCGATCCTAGAGCAAGAAGGTTATCGAGTAGAGACAGCTAACAGTGGTGAGCAAGCCATTGAGAAGCTTACTAATGAATGTTTTGATCTGGTTCTCACAGATCTACGCATGGACAAAGTGAGTGGTATAAATGTGCTTGATTATATACATCTGCATACTCCTTCCACTGTCTCTATTGTATTAACTGGCTATGCCTCTTTCGAATCAGCAATCGCGGCACTACGCCAAAGCGCTTATGACTACTTGATTAAACCCTGCATAATAGAGGATCTCAAACACACTGTACGACGCGGATTGGAACGGCGTCGATTAGAATTGATCGCTAAGCAGCGAGAGCGGCAATTAGAATTGATCAATCGCGAGTTAGAGCGAATGGTCGAAGAGCGTACACGTGAACTGGCTGCTGCTAATACAGAGCTAAAGGAAAAGAACCAGCAGATAGAGAATTTTGTCTATGTTGTCTCACATGATCTACGTTCTCCGATCGTCTCGATTCAGGGGCTCACTGGTGTATTGCTAGAAGAATATAATGATAAGCTGACCGAAGGAGAAGGTCTCAACTACTTGGAACTGATTCAAAAGAGTGCTGGCCAGATGAGTGCGCTAATCGATGATCTACTACAGTTCTCCCGAGTAGGACGTGCACACCTCAACATTAGTGAAGTCGATTGTGAGCGATTGGTACGCGAAGTATGGACACGGTTTGATTCAATAAATCATGGCGTGGTCTTAGAGATCAAAACACGTCTACCAATTATTCAGGCTGATGTGCATAAAGTAGCACAGATCCTCTCTAATCTCTTTGACAATGCAATTAAATATCGTGGCGATATAGCTACGCCAAAAGTGGAAATAATATGCGAAGAAAGTGAAACAAACTGGCATTTCACAATCTCCAACAACGGGATCGGTTTTGATCCCTGTTATCGTGAGAAGATCTTCGAGCCTTTCCAGCGTCTTAGTGATGTGCATGATATGCCGGGTTCCGGTATAGGCTTACCTATTGTGCGAAAGATCGCACAACTACATGGTGGCCATGCCTGGGCTGATGGACAGATCAATAAAGGTAGCGCGTTTCATTTTACTATCGCCAAAAGCACTGCTGCGCGTGCCGCCACAGCAGAATAGTATTATTAAGTAGATACACATCTGCGGCACGGGATTTGATAGCCTGATCGTAATCGCCCATATTACTAGGTTAGTGGGCACAACCAATTATTTTTAAAATACGGTTCCGGCTAAGACAGTTATGCATGGGAGCGAGACCCAGCGAGAAAATTCTTTTTCCCTTAGTGCTAAGCCCCGTATCCTACTTGTAGAAGACGATCCGGCACATCGTTATCTATGTCAGCGTACACTACAAGCAAGTGAGCCAGGCTATCAGGTTGAAGCCGCTAGCACAGTTCAGGAAGCGCTGACAGCACTGGTTAGCGCCAATCCTCCTTTTAGTCTTATTTTATTAGATCATAAACTACCTGATGGCACAGGACTGGAAGCCCTCGGTCGTATACGCGAGTTAGCACCCGATTGTCCTGTAGTGATGATCACAGGCTATATTGATGATGAGTTTGCTGTCACTAGTCTACGTGCTGGTGCCAGTGACTATCTGCCTAAGACAGTAGACTATTACTTCAACCTACCGCATATTGTTCAAACCAATTTAGAGCGGCAACGTTTACGTAAAGAAGTACAGCAATACCAAGCTCAACTTACTGAGAAGGTAGCAGAGCTTGAGAAGGCAACCGAGCAATTGCGTAAAATGAATGCACTAATTGCCGAAGCTCATCAAGAGAAGATGGCAGAACTTGCTGGATTATTACAGATCTATAGTGTGTTCAACCATGTCACAGATTTAAAAAAGCTGTCACGACGGCTGACTGTGCGTACATCCAAACTGGTAGGTGCTGAGCGCTGTTCTTTGGCGCTCTATGTAGAAGATAGTAATAAGATAATTGCCCTGACACCATCTTACCGTACTGCTACTGCGGCCAATAACCATTTCCCTTTAGAGAGTGGCAGTGCCGCAGCACAAGTGCTAAAAACAGGGCAAGCTTTCCTTAGTAATGATCTCACCAGGCATCCATATTATCGTGCGCGTAGGGATATATTGCACTCCCTATTGGTTGTGCCGCTTAAACGCTTCCAACGAATCATAGGTTTCCTTTATGCGATCAATAAACCGAGCGGCTTTACTAAAGAAGATCTGCGTATACTTTCGCTTATTGCTAACCAGGCTGCAATTGGCGTAGAGAATGCCAAACTGTTTGAGAAATTACATCATCTCGCTACCACTGATGAACTCTCAGGGTTAGCTAATCGTCGCCATTTCATCGCACATTTAGAGATCGAGATACATCGTTCACAACGTAATGCACACCCATTTACGCTCTCACTAATAGACCTAGATCGACTCAAACAGATCAATGATCGAAGTGGCCATCAGGCTGGTGATATAGCGCTCAAGCACATTGCCGAGGTATTACGTAAAAGTGCACGTGCTATGGACCTACCTGCACGATTAGGCGGTGATGAGTTCGCGTTGCTATTACCGGAGACAGGTAAACAGCGCGCGCAAATGGTTGTTGAGCGACTCTGTCGCACAGTCTCTACTACTCCTGTTGATGGTGCTGGTATTGTCACAATCAGTGCCGGTTATGCAACCTATCCCTATGATGGCAGCAGTGCTCAGGAGTTGTTACGCGCTGCCGATGAAGCGCTTTATGCGGCTAAACGTGCTGGTCGTAATCGCGCCCTTGCTTATCACGAAAATATCAGTGCTGCGTAACAATTATTTACTGTAACTAGTAGATTTGGAGATAGCTCTTTTCAATCCGCGATACGCAATCTACAATACGCAATTGAGTGATATGGTCTCGGAAATAAAAATACGTTGGTGTGCATCCACGCGTAATGCTGTGACATCCTCAAATCAAGGGATACTAGAGGGGGATCTTTTTACAAATTCGAACTGGTGATAAAACATGAAATACCAAAAATGGATTGATCAGCTCGGGATACGGCTACCGGTCCGCTTCCGTCCCAGTACACAGACACAGATATGCTCGCCTTTGCGTGGCATGACTGATCAAGAGCACATCCTAGAGATAGATCAAACCGCATGGCAATCTGATATTCTTATTAGTCTATGTCAGGCCGTACTGGCTGAACGGATCGACCCGCTCTTTTCTACTTACTATTTTGATGAACATGTCACAACTGAGAGCTGTCAGATCTTCATACAAGCCACTTCACCAATCTTAGATATTTGGGCTAGCGATGTTGCCTTCCAGATTGAGCCTGCAATGATGCGTGAGGAGATATCTGAGCTAGTTTTGGCAATAGAGCCTGATGAAGAGACCCTGGATCTAGATATGCTCGCTTCAGTGGCAACACTGCTTGCACAGGTTCGTCGCTATGATATCAATGTCGAACTTGAGATTGTCGAGCATATGATTGATGATTATGTTACTTATCTTGCTACGCTACCTACAGAACCTACTTTGACCAATTTGAAAGAAGCGGCCTGCACAGTCTGTCGTATCCTTGGTCTACCTGAACCAGAGTTGAGCTTTTCTGATGTGAATGTTGCGATTTGGAAGATTCCATTTGATATTCCACAGCTATTACGTGAACAGCAGCGCCAACAAGGACAACAACGTCAAACATAATAATGGTGAATTAGCTAGTGTTATCTCGCCATTAATTCTAATATTCAACCTCTCTGTTGCTTTGTTAGCGTTAATACCTAACTGCCACGGCTTAGCGTGTTGCTGGCAAGCCTAATTTATCCGCTCACAGGAAAGGAAGAACTGTTGTGGCCGAACACAAATTTACAAATCGGTTAAGCTCTGAAACTAGCCCTTATCTACTGCAGCATGCACATAACCCTGTCGATTGGTATCCTTGGGGTGAAGAAGCCCTTGCGCGCGCTAAAGATGAAGATAGACCCATTCTACTTTCGGTCGGCTATTCAGCCTGTCATTGGTGCCATGTAATGGAAAGGGAGTCTTTCGAGAATCAAGAGATCGCGCAGATGATGAACGACCGCTTTGTCTGTGTGAAAGTAGATCGTGAGGAGCGCCCTGATTTAGATCAAATTTATATGAATGCCGTACAGTTGATGACTGGGCATGGCGGCTGGCCTATGACTGTCTTCCTAACACCAGAGGGCGTGCCATTTTATGGAGGCACTTACTTCCCTCCTAACGACCGCTATGGTATGCCAGGCTTCCCACGTATACTTCAAGCGGTAGCTGAGGCCTATCATACTAAGCGCGATGAGATCGAAGTAAGTGGTCATGAGCTACTTAATGAGATCCGTAATATGAACAATTTTCGACCTTCTGGCGAGTTGCTCTCAGTCGAGATCTTGCGTAAAGCCTATCATAATCTCGCCAGCAACTTTGACAGTCGTAATGGTGGCTTTGGACGTGCGCCTAAGTTTCCCCAGCCTATGAATCTCAATTTCCTCTTGCGCTTCTATGCACGTACTGGAAGCCGTGAGGCACTTGATATGGTGGAGACTACTCTTGATTATATGGCGCGAGGTGGCATCTATGATCACTTGGGTGGTGCTTTCGCACGCTACTCCACCGATGAAAAGTGGCTAGTGCCCCATTTTGAGAAGATGCTTTATGATAACGCGCTACTTAGTCAAGTCTACTTGCGTGCTTACCAGCTCACTGGCAAGCCTATGTATAGACGTATAACTGAAGAGACACTCGATTGGGTACTAGCGGAGATGACCGATCCTCAGGGTGGTTTCTACTCTACGCTCGATGCCGATAGCGAAGGTGTAGAAGGCAAGTTTTACATTTGGGAGAAGGAAGAGATCGAGCATTTGTTAGGTACAGATGCATCTGCCTTCATCAATTATTACAGTGTGACATCGGCAGGAAATTTCGAAGAGAAGAACATTCTATATGTTGCCAAACCTGAGGATGAGATGGCCAAAGAGGCAGCAAAAATCGCTGGTATCAGTATTGAGGAACTACACGCTGCGCTCATACGAGGACGACAAACACTGCTTACAGCACGTGCTCAGCGTATACGCCCAGGACGTGATGACAAGATCCTCACAGCCTGGAATGGTATGATGATTCGCTCCTTTGCTGAAGCAGCACGTGTGCTAGGACGCGATGATTATCGCGCGGCTGCCATTAAGGCGACTGAATTTCTACTTTCTACTAATTATGTAGATGGTCGGCTGCTACGCAGCTATAAGGATGGACAGGCAAAATACAATGCTTACCTGGAAGACTATGCCTATATGATCGATGCATTGATAGCTCTCTATGAAGCCACTGGTAAACTCTCTTGGTTAGAACAAGCACGTGTTTTTGCTGATGTGATGATTGAGCAGTTTTGGGATAATGAAGATGGTGGTTTCTTCTTTACTGGCAAAGATCATGAAGAATTAGTTGCACGTAGTAAGGACTATAGCGACAATGCTACTCCATCTGGCAATTCAGTAGCCATTGATGTACTGTTGCGTTTGCAGATCATCTTTAACCATGAAGACTATGGACACAAAGCAACCCGTATATTAAGCCTGCTCACACGCGTACTGGAACGTTTTTCAGCAGGATTTGGTCACACGCTGGGGGCACTCGATTTCTATCTCTCTACACCCAAAGAGATCGCCATTATCGGCGAGCAAGGGGCGGCTAATACTGAAGCGTTGCTTGCTACCGTTTATGGTCATTATCTACCTAATAAAGTAGTAGTGATTGCTGAGGCCAATGATACTCGCGCCAAAGAATTAATACCATTGCTTGCTGATCGTGGAATGATCAATGGACAGGCAACCGCATATGTATGCGAGAAGTTTACCTGTAAACAGCCAGTCAATTCACCTGAGGAGTTGGCAACACAACTAGGTGGCTATTCACGCTCAGCGTAATAGTCAACCTGCTATTTCACTTGGAAAATCGTGCTAATAGCTCCTGTACGGCAACGATCAGTCTAGGTGCTTCTAAGGCTTCAAACTCTTTCAAGGCAGCCTGCGCCGCTGCAGAAGCCTTCTCGTTTTCGCTACAGCGGAAATAGACTTCAGCCAATCCCAGGAAAGCTAGCCCACGATGGTGTAGATCGTCACCTTCACTAGTGTCTTGCAGAATAGTCTGAAAATGGGGAATGGCATCCTGATATTTTCCCTGCAAGAGATTCATCCAAGCGATTGAGGAGAGCACTTCAAAACGTCTATAAGGATTGCCGAGTCGGTTGACGGCTACCAACGCAGCCTCATACCATTTCTCTGCTTCTTTATAATCGGCATTGGCAGAATAGACCTCACCGAGAGTAAGTAGGGTTGCTGCCAGCGTCTCCTCTGAGTTGGACTGTTTAGCAAGTTCATGTCCACTCTTAGCAGCTTCCAATGCAGGTGGAAACCGACCCTGACGACGATTGACAGTGGCAATGCCAAGATGTGCACAGATAATCTCTGGGATTGCTTGTGCACGTGAGGCATCACGCATAGCAAGATGAAAATCTTTTTCTGCCCCTTCTATATCATCAAGCGCAAGACGTGTATGGCCCATTACCAAACGTAGCATCGACATCACTTTTGGATCGCCAATCTCAATGGCAAGATTTAATCCTGCGCTGGCTTCTCCCATAGCACGATCAGTATTGCCTTGCTCAAGGCATATACGTGCACGAGCATGATAGGCATAAGCCAGTCCCCAACGATCTCCAATCGCCGAGGAATCAGCAAATGCTTCATCAAGGTAACGAACCGCATTCTTGTAGTCACCAGCATGTGCATAGGCATCGCCGACATTGAAGAGTGCAATCGAATACTCCCAACGATCTTTCAGTTTTTCGCAAATAGCGAGCGCTTTTTGATAAGCAGCGACGGCCTCTAATGGCCTTCCCAACCCAATAAGCAGATTACCTTGAGTACGGTGTAGTGCTGCCTCGACAGCAGCAGGTTCTGGATGATTGACCAACTCTGGACTCTTTATTCTCGCCAGTCCACGATTAATCCATAATTGGGCATTCTCATAGAGACCTGCCGAGCAGCATATAAGACCTGCCAATGCCTCTAATGAAGCGCTTAGTAAAGTGTCCTCATTCTTTACTATTTCAATGCCACGTAGGCAGCGTTCTAGCGCTTCATCATATTGACCTAGCTTCTGAGCTAACTTTGCCAATTTTAATAAATACTTGGCTTCATCCACTGCAGATAGATGCTCACTCTTGAATCGTAACTCCTCCTGCGCAGTTAAATAGGCATCTTCCGCAGCTAAGTATTCGCCATGCAGTAGCAGTACCTCGCCCATCTTATCAACCGATTTGTTGTTCTGTTGGTTGGTGAGGAACGCTACTTTAAGCTGATTTCCCTGCCCTAAACCTTCGGCTTCATTACGATATTGGTTCGCTTTATCATATTCACCGCGATAACTAGCCACTTTTTCACCTAAATTTAAAAACTTAGCTAGTCGCTCGCTATCACCAACCTCACGCGCAAGCTGTAGGCCCCGTTCAACCCAATATCTAGTCTCATCAATTCGTCGATCTGTCCAGGCAATTTCTGCCGCCATAAAGAGCGCTGCGACAGTATGAGTGAGTATGCCTTCTTGTTGAAAGATTGTGATTGCCTTCTGTGTCTCTTTAATTGCGTGTTCTAGGTTACCTTGCATTCGATAAGCTTCGGCTAGTAGTGTACGGGCTTCGCCCTCAAGCGCACGATCAACTTTCCAGCTCTCATCTTCGAGAAACTCTAATGCTGTCTTAGCGGCTTTGATTACCTCTTCTGGGCTAAAAGCTTCTAGTGATTTAGAGGCCACTTTAAGACCATATTCGACCGCCTTCTCAGCAACATCACCAAGCGAGAAATGATGCATAAGTTTATGGTAGATACGATCTAGGCGGCCAGCATAATTCTTCTCCAAAAGTTGTGCATACTTACGATGTAGTGAGCGTCGTTTACGATAGGAGAGCCCACTATAAAGCACCTCACGCATCACTCCGCTAGCAAAGCTTAATCTACGTCCGCGTGATTCACGGTCTTCTTCTAAGAATCCTGCCTGCACCAAGCCATCGACCATATCATCAAGACTGGCGAAGTCTTCACATAGCAGATCCAGATCATCAAATTCAAAAGTTTTACCAAGAATCGAAGCGATCGAAAGGATATCACGATGCTCTTCCGGTAGGCCATCCATACGACGCTCGATCACTTGATGAATGGTTACCGGCAAAACCGCATCCAAGATCTGTCCTCTTGCTAATGTCCAATAACCAGCAGCATCTTTACTAATATGGTTTGATTCACGTAATGCACGAACAAACTCCATCATAAAAAGCGGATTGCCTTCGGTTGCTTCATAGATATGTTTTGATAGCTCATCATTTATTTTCGCGGTGCCCAGCACTGACTCTAGCAAGCGCTGATGTTCAGGTTGTGAGAATGGCCCTAGTGTGAGAGAAGCAAACCGTGGATCTTCATGGAAGTTACGCAACATTTTCAAGAGGGGATGATGACGATCAACCTCTGAGGTACGATAACTACCTATGATCAAAGTTGGTGTAGGACCTAGTCGCCGAAAGATATATTGTAGTGCTTCGATCGAGATCTCAGCGCCATGCATCTCTTTGAGGATCAGTACCAGTGGCTTACCATCACCGATACGAGCAAGTGTTTTGGCCAACAGTTCAAAGATAAATGTTTTGTTCTCTGCTTTACGAACTGTTATATCACAGCTCTCCAGACTTGCTGGGCGCAGTCCAGTAATTTCTGTAAGCATAGGAAAGAGACAGACAAGATCATGGGACAGATCAGAAAAGTCTGGCAGTTCACTAGCAATGGCGTGTTTACGATTACGAAAATAGTCCTGTATTACCTCGCAAAATCCTTGATAGGGAAAGGCACGATCTTGCCGTTCAACGAACCGCCCATGCAGCACTCGTATCTTACGCATTTCCGCCAAGCGCTCGAATTCTGAAAGCAATCGGCGCTTGCCCATACCAGTCTGACCACCTATTACTACTAGCTGACATTCACCAGTAAGCACGGTATGCAGACGTTTCTGCAACTCTGCCAGCTCTTTTTCGCGACCGATGAAAGTAGGCTCGGCAGAAAGTGGTAGAGGCTTAAGCGTGGGTTGGTTGGCAACGGTTCTAGTTTCACCTTCTGCAGTCAGCTTCATACGATAGCGTAGAAAAGCTTCTGATACTTGACGCGCACGTTGCGGTCGATCTTTTGGACTCTTAGCCAGACAATAGAGAATGATTCGTTCCAACTCTTCATCAACAATAGCGCTACGTGCACGCAATGGCTCGGGCTGTTTGTAAAGAATGTTATAGAGAATTGATTGCCAATCCCCTGTAAAGGGTGGCTTGCTAGTAAAACATTCATACATTACGGCACCCAGCGAGTAGATATCGGATCTTCCATCAATATCCTGGCCGCTCGCCTGTTCAGGACTTAAATAAGGCAGCGTCCCCATCAGCGATCCACTCTCAGTAAGCCTATTCTCTGTGGAAGCTATGGCTACACCAAAATCCATTACTTTGACACGCACAGAATCGTTTGGATCACGAGCCACCATAATGTTTTCCGGCTTGATATCACGGTGTATTACCCCTAATGTATGGCTGTATTCGAGAGCATCAGCTACTTGTATGGCAATTTCAATAATGTCTTTGAGAGTTAGTGCACTTTCTTGAAGCAAGGTACGCAAGTTTGGACCATGTACCAATGGCATTACGAAGAAGAGTCGGTCATCATGGTGATTGAAATCGTATACTGATACGATTGCGGAATGGTCCATTTTAGCAATGATACGCGCTTCACGCTGAAACCGCTCTTCAGCATCTTTGCTCATACGGTCGGGTGGCATCACCTTGATTGCAACATCACGATCAAGAACAGGATCATGGGCGAGATAGACTGCGCCCATACCTCCACGACCCAATTCTAGTAAGATTTCGTAACGACCAGCCAGCTTACTTCCTATCATCTTCAATTTTCTTTCACGTGAGCTGCTTCTGCCTGGCTCAGTTGTTGACGCGAGGCTTGTAGCAGGTACTCTCTAATAAACGCATCTAGATCGCCATCCAACACTGCGTCAACGTCGCTAACCTCGTATTTGGTGCGGGTATCTTTGACAAGTCGGTAGGGATGCAGGACATAATTGCGTATCTGGGATCCGAAACTAATATCCATTTTTGCCGCTTCCATCTTGGCCAGTTCTTCTCGCTTCTTCTTCATCTCTAATTCGAAGAGGCGTGCACGCAGAATCTTGAAAGCCATATCACGATTCTGGTGCTGAGAGCGCTGGTTCTGACAGCTTACCACAATACCTGTGGGCAGATGTGTAATACGTACTGCCGAGTCAGTAACATTGACATGCTGGCCGCCTGCGCCTGAAGAACGATAAGTATCTATGCGCAGATCTTTGTCAAGAATTTCAATCTCTATATCATCTTCAATCTCGGGAACGACGGAAACAGAGGCAAAGCTGGTCTCACGGCTCTGACCTGCATTGAAAGGCGATAATCGCACTAACCTATGTACTCCTATTTCCGATTTCAAATAACCATAGGCGTAATCACCGCTCACAGTAAAGGTGGCCGACTTGATGCCTGCCTCTTTGCCAGGCTGTTGATCGAGCAACTCAGCCTTAAATCCATGCCGTTCTGCCCAGCGCAGATACATTCGTAAGAGCATCTCTGCCCAATCTTGTGCGTCTGTACCACCGGCGCCTGGATTGATCTCAACGATGGCATTTGAATTGTCATGTGGACCAGTAAATAGCATCTGAATTTCCGCTTCATCAAGCTCCTCGCTAAGTCGATCGAGAGTCTTGCGTAGCTCTTGCAAGGAAGCAGGATCTTCTTGAGCAAATTCGAGTAGCACTTCGATATCGCCCAACATGCGATCTAGCCTGATAGCCATTTCAATGCTATTTTCCAACCGACGGCGCTGCTGTAGTACCTGTTGCGCACGTGCCTGATCGTTCCAGAAGTCAGGCGCTGACGCCTGCTCTTCTATACGCGCTAGTTGTGCGCGTTTGGTATCAACATCAAAGGAACCTCCTTAATTCGCTGACCCGCGGTTTATACTCTTCATACTTCTGTTTCAGTTCCTCTAGCATAATTTTTTCCCCTTTTTAGAACTCCTTGCAGCCTAACTCGCAGACGCGCCCAGCTTGCCATCAACAACATTATCGTGATGGCTAGACTAGTTTGTGCGAATAGATCGCCGCAACGTGTATAGAAGGTGAGCACAGTTGGCGCTCCCTTAACGATCTGCCAATGGGTAATGGCACTTTCGAATAGGGGCGTCTCGTCTTGTACTTGCCCGTCGGCAGCAATATACGCTGAGATACCGGTATTGGTCACGCGTAAAATTGGCCTTCCTGTCTCAACCGCACGCATAATCACATGCGCCAAATGCTGACGGGCCACAGGCGTCGGTCCTAGCCAGGCATCGTCGGCAATATTGATATATGCCATTGCACCAGCTCGCGCCATTTCTCGCGAAATCTCGGGAAAGACCGATTCAAAACAGATAAACGCGCCTAATTTATACCCTTCAACCTGGAGTAGAGAGTATCTATTGCCGGCGCGGAAATCGCCTACTAACGCAGTAAGGTAACTACCAAATGGCAGATAGTTGCGAAGCGGCACGTATTCCCCAAATGGCAAGAGCTGAATTTTATCATACTGCCCAACGCGTTCGCCAGTTGGCCCTATGACTACTATACTATTATAGAAATCTTCCTCTTTCTCGCCTGTACTAGCATTGATAAGTAAGTAGATTTGATGTCGACGGGCAAACTCGCCAAACTCACGTCGTAAATCTTCATTAGTATCATAAGGAAAGTAAAAGGGCGCTTCTGGCCATACTACCAGGCTAGGCTTTGTGCTAGGGATATTCTCTCTAGTTAATCTCAATTGTCGGGCTAGACTCTCTTGCTCTACCTTAACAGAATGATCACCCACCGGAGCATTCCCTTGTACTGCTAAAACCGCTAACTTTTCACCACCTGGCTCACCCACAGGCGTGTGAGACGCTAGTAACATTATGGCTAAACAGATGGCAGTCGCTGCTGCTAAAGAGCCGATCAGGGCGCGATAACTACGCTGGCGAACTAATCGCAATATTCCTAATGCTACTAGTGCATTAACCAGTAGGATTAATGCACTAACAAGATAGACGCCGCCAAAGCGGGCTGGCCAGATTATAGTAGGCTGAAAGCTCTGAGAATAACCTAGCGAATTCCAACCCATGTTGGTTATATGAAAGCGCAAATATTCTGTCGCAGCCCATAATAGTGGCGCCGCCAGCATTGCCCAGATGCCAAATTGCTGTAGTAGCCTGACTAGTGTGCCAGCAAAAAGAGCGACAAAAAGACCTATCACCGCGGTCGGTATTATAACGAGACTGTAAGCAAGCAATGGTGTAAACCCACCATAGTGGATCATAGGATAGGTAATCCAATAACAAGCGCCATAAAAGAAACTGATGCCAAATAACAACCCCAGCATTATGCCTTGCCGCACACTGGGTGTAATTGCCAGTGCGCCGAGCAAAGGCACAAACGCTACCCAAGCCAAATACCAAAGGTTGTAATCTGGAAAAGATAATACCAATAGCGCGGCGGAAATTAGGCTAAGGCTAATCCGGAAGATATGCCCGCGCAAATTTTGCTGAAAATGGATTGCGGGAGTAGTCTGTGTTGAAGCTCGCTTGGCGATGACCCACCTCTTGAGCGCGATTATTACAGGCACTGATATCTGATTTAGTTGAGTGCCTAAATGAAATCTAACTCAAGGTAGTATGTCATTCAACTAAAAGCAGAGAACCCAAAGCTTCCTATTAGCTTAAGCTTAGTTCAATTCATTGTAGGGGTTGAGTATCCGCTTCTGACACGCTATTCTCGGGCTGATGCGGGATCACCTTAACATCTGAAAAGCTGTGCTCACGCTGTAATTCTTCTGCTACTTGGTGGGCGGTTTCTAGATTGTAAGGACCAACAAATACCGTATAAGAGTTGGCCTCTATATCGGCTTGTGCTGCCTGTGCTGTTACTAGATGAGCACTATCAAACCCGCTTTGACGCAATTTCTGCACTAGCTCGCTGGCATCCTTCTCTGTTGCTGTGGTGGCTACCTGCACCGTGTATTTATCACCAGTCTGAGCTATCTCTGGTAGTGTTGCTAATGTTGTGTTGGTATCTGCAGCGCTAACACTATAAGCTTGTCCTGATTGTGAGCGCGCTGTGGGTTCGGCATCAGCCGCAGAGACGGCTGGTGCATTTGACCAACGACCTATATAAAGACCCAATGAGTAAAATCCTATACATAGTATCGTCAATAGGCTGAAGACTGCGACTATCTGCCGTCCGCTCCATAATCCTTGCTCACGTGTCCGCTCGCTGCTCACTTCGCACCTCTGACCAATTTTTCTGATTTTACCCATAATATCGGGTTGATCATGCTATTGCAATACAAAATATTGGTGTTATACCAATGTGTAGATCTTATTGTCAATGGCTTCTGAGGGTTCGACCAGTAGATAGACACCCTGGGCAGCAATCACACGAACAGGCTTACCAGCAGCAATCGTAGAGGTAGCTGAAGCTCGCCAGATCTCATTATTGATTAGCACTAAACCTTCCAAGTTTAGCTCTGTCTCAGCAATGCCAATGAGTCCAACAGGCGTCTGCATCTTAGTATTAGTAAGTTTTTTCTGGTGATGGGAGGCGTAGACAATACGTAATAGTAGTCCTAGCAAGAGTATTGCTGGGAGGATAATAAGTAGGATTAGTAATAGCTTCACTTTGGCTTAACAGGAGCGAGCAAGCGCTCCAGTGCTAGCGCATCACGATCTTGTGGATTAATCTCAAGCGCTTTCTTCAAATGATATTCTGCCTGTGTACGATTGTTCTGCTGCAGATAGATGCGCCCTAATAGAATATGTGCAGATAAGAGTTTAACGTTCCAGAAAACTGCCGCTTTAAGGGAGTTGATGGCGCCGTCTAGATCTCCGCGCCGCTCTTGTATACGACCCATCAATAGGTGTGCTTCAGCATTATCAGGGGTAATTTGTAATAGTTGTGCCAAAGTTGCGACAGCTTCTGTATCCCTATTGGCAAGAAAGAAGCCTTGTGCACGAGCAAATAGTATTTCTGCCTGCTGAGCTTGGGAATTAATCATTGTCGCGACTTTGCCAGCCTCTCGGCTGGCACGCCATCTTTGATAAGCAGCACGACTAAAATGATTCTTGATACGAGCAATTTGTGGCACTTTACCGGCTGTCTCCCATTTTGCAAAATCAGCCAAATGTTTCTTTGCCTCATCAAGTGCTGTGGCTGCTTCAGTCTTCTGGTTCATCTGCTCTAAGCTCTTGGCAAGTAGATAGTAGGCTTGACCATCTTTGCCTTGATGGCGTACCAATTGATTCAACTGATTTGCTGCCGCAGTATATTTACCAGCACGCCAGAGCGCATAGCCATAATTGAAAAGCACATCTTCATCACGTGGAGCAGCTTGCAACGCCATACCTAGTAGACGCGCTGCCTCATCAAATGAACCTTTTTTTAATTCATTAACAGCAGAATTATTGAACACTTCATAAAGTGGTAGATCGCCAATAAGCTGCTTAAAAACTGCGTCCGCTTTCTCTGTTTCGCCAAGTTGTAGATAAGCTACTCCACAGTAGAAGCGTGCTTCTAAGTAGATACTATCTTTTTCACTAACCTTCTCTAGCCATTTCAATGCGTCTTTGTAATTACCATCATCGTAGTATAGATGGCCAAGGGCAAAGATCGCTTGTGCATACTGTCCAGGACTGCTCTGTTGGTATTCGGAGAGGGCACGGAAAAGGAATTTAACTTTATCTTCCTTGTTTGGTGTCATAAGCGACTTGATATAGCTCTCAAATGCACCAGGCGGAATTGCAGTCGCCTTTTTGATCAATTGATCTCGCGAAAAAGGAAGCGCAGAGTTACGTTGATAAAGGATCTCCCAGGCTAGCTTCCCCTGCATAATCTGTAGTTCGCCAATAGGGCCACTAAAAGTATAATCATTGCCTATTGCACGACCTTCACGTAGATCTATAACGCGCGTCGTGATCGAGATGGTACGTCCTTTACCTTCACCAGAAATATTGTAAGTGCCAACCACTAATAGATCTGCGCCGGCCTTCTCACCTATCTTGATTGCTGTAGCACGTGTGAGAATTGCTGTTGTTGAGAGCCCTAATCGCTCATAAGCAAGATTACGCTCCTCAATATCGAGCGGCATTAGTCCAGAATTGTTCAGCAATCCCGCTAGCGTAAGTGAAAAGCCTTCACCAATCCAGTTGTATTCAGGCTGTCCAGAAATATTTTCAAAGGGAAGGGTCAATACTGTATCACCTGTATAGGCTTGCTGGGGCTGTCTAATAAAAAGTAAGAGGATAAATAATACCGCCATCGCGAGTAGGCGTGACATATTATGGCTAGTGACAAACATCCACTCTCTACTCCTTAATCAATAATTTTTCTGTATGAAGAAAGAAAGGCTGTTCCCGGTCGCGTTTCCTCATTATTACCGCATTCAGGAAAACGTAGCGCAGAACAGCCACTGTGGTTTAATAAATTTGGCGTCTCGGACGGGATTCGAACCCGTGTTGCCGCCGTGAAAGGGCGGTGTCCTAGGCCGGGCTAGACGACCGAGACTTTGTCAATACGTAAGACTGAGCCGTGCTGGGCTCGAACCAGCGACCCTCTGGTTAAAAGCCAGATGCTCTACCTGCTGAGCTAACGGCCCTTTCCGAACTTGGCAAGCAGAGGCTTTCCCTTACAACAAGACGAAAATTAAGAATTTCCTTGCTAAGCCAAAAGCTAATTATGATCTTGCTTTTGAACTACTGTCAAGGCGTTCTTGTCACCTCTTACCAGCTTGCCTTTATCGCTTTATCCCCTCCCAATTTGCTCTTGACGCCTTTTTACCTCTTTGATATTATCCAGGCGAGTTGAAAAAGATTTTCAATTTCGCTTCCAGACATTGAGTGAGGTAGATTAGACGGTGGAGAAGACAGCACAATTAATTGGCATATTGGACTCTGAGGATGAGAACAAGCGTTTGGAACTGGTAATTGAAAACGCAGAGGTACCTCGTTTGGCTTTACGATTGGCCACTTATGCAGAGGGCCTAGGCTGGCATACACAAAAGACAATCCATATTGAAGCACAACAGATCGAGCAGCTACAGTTTCTATTAGGTGGCGCTCGTCATCTGCTTAAACAGTCTGTTTCGGCACACGAGACAGCGGCTGCAGCCACTGCCCCGCCGGTCCGAAAGCTAATTAAATTTTCGCCGCCAACTCGTAAATCGGCTTAAACTCTACAATACCCATATGCTGCTTAAACAGCACGCTGTAATTTGATCTCTTTCTCTTTATCAGAAACAGCGATCTTGCTCTTGGCTGTGATCTTCTCCAGCTCTTCAACATGAAGCTGCTCTTCTTGGATAATCTGCTCAAGCATAAACTTCAGTGGGTGATTCTCCTGTGAGAATTCCCAAGCCTTCATATAGGCTTCTAGTGCTTCTCGCTCAAGTTTTAGGTCTTGCTGAAGCATCTCTTGTAGATCAGTTGATTGATGTATCGTAGCTGGTTCAACGGTAGGAATTCCGCCTAATGCCACGATCTTATCACCAACAACGGTAGCGTGCTTGTGTGATGATTTACTATGATCGCGGAAAAAATCAGCAAAAACTACCCGATCATGACCGCTAACCAGGAAGCTGTGCTGCATATACTGCACGACGGCGGCATATTCTAGGCTCAGGATTTTGTTCAGTTGTTGGATAATTTGTGCATTCGCGTTATTCGATTTCGTCGGCATACTCTTTTCCGCCTCCTTTTATTGTTAATTAATTGTCAGTTAATGGCGTCCTGCCGGTTGCAGGATGATAATCACACTATACTCTAAGATATCCCAACTGTCAAGCTAAATATTTGATTGATAAGGGTTTAGAATTGAAATTCATTTTCGCTTTCAAGTTATTGGAGAGAAGTCAAAGCTGAGCTGGCCACCAGCTTGGAGCTTAAGCATATTGCGATGGCCAAAGAAGTCTTCACATAACTCGCCGATACGCTCAAATTTCTCCTTATAAGCACGATTGACACAGACAAAGAAGCGCCAAAGATGACGATGCTTATCAGTAAGGTTATTAATCTCAGGATTGTTGAAATCGCGTAGTGAGCGAGGCCCACGTTCATCAACTTTTACCGGTACAGCCGCCTCTTTTAATGCCATTGCGGCAGAGGGACAGTAAATAATCACTGCGCCCTCAGGCAGGCGTAAACGCTCGGCTAGTTCACGCTCGACACGTGTGCGGGCACCCTCTTCATTGTAATGGTATAGCTGCTCTAGAGTACGTTGTTGCTCGCTATTGATACCACCACGTGCCTCATCTCTTTGTAAGGTAAGGAAGTAGACCCGTTTGTAGAGTTGTCGCTGTTCGATTGCATCAATTAGCCCTGTGACGGCACGATTGTGTGCACGTGTGCGTAGAAAATAGAGGAAGCTGTCATCACGTAGTTCGAAGAGATCTTCCAGTTTAATACGACCCTGTCCCAATGCCAATTCTAATGCTTTAGAGATCATTGCGCCTGCCACTGCCTTGGCATGGTGGTAGTAGACTCGTTCAGTGAGGGTATAGCGTATACGCAATAGGTTTATCAACTCAGAAAGAGCATCGTGGCGGAAAAGTCCATCCTTTTGTAACTCAATAACAAAGTGGCCATTGCTAATAGTAAAATAACGAAATATACGCTCATCATAAAAATGCGAAAGGCCACAGAAATAGGCATCTCGTCGTAGGTAATCAAGTAGATCTGCACACACCGTGCCTGCCACTATCTGGTAGATAAAGGGGGCAGCCAACTCTTCCCGGCGTGCTGTTAGTACTCGTGCTACATCACTATAAATACCTTGTAGTTTCAGTGCCGATTTAATCGGCTTACTATCAAGGAAATAGGCAAGGCGAGCACGATTTTCGTCATGGCGCTCGAATATCCGCCTTTCGTCTTCAAATGTATGACCATAAGGTATATGAGTTACATCATGTAGCAAAGCAGCGGCAGCAATTACTCGCTCTGCATGTGTATCAATCGGTGGCGGCAAACCAGCAGCAATAGAGTTATTGCGAATCGCGGCAATAATCCGTTTAGCCACCCAACAAGTTCCTAGAGAGTGTTCAAACCGTGTATGTACTGCACTTGGATAAACTAGTGAAGAAGCACCTAGCTGCTTGATCCCTCGCATACGCTGCACCTGAGGGGTGTCGATAAGTTTTAGCTCTTCATCTGTGAAAACTATGTCGCCATGTACAGCGTCGCGAATTATTTTATTGCCCATAAAAGCTCCTCCCGCTGGCAAAGTATACCTTATCCCTACACTAGTATATGCTAAAGAAGCCCCTTATTTGAGCTGATACGATAAGGCTACAGTGAGACCGAACAAAGTTTTCCCTTGCAAGAATATGCTAAAATATGATAAGTACAGTTAGTGCTATTTATGTAAGTAACTATTTACATTGGAAAGTAAGTCCAGTGGGTAACAAGAAGATGATACTGGTCTTTAACAGAAACTGGCTAGGTAAGTAGATAGAAAGGCCATAGCTATGTTTTCCGGTACAACTGCTTCTAAAACCTTTGGCGTACAATGCGCCTGGTGTGGAATTGAGATTGAGCGCAGCCTTGTACCTGATTCTCATGGAATTTGTGCTGTCTGTTTTGACAAAGTAGTTCAAGAGATACGTAGCAATATAGCTGAACATTCAAGAGACCAAAAAGAGGACAGCGACACAATTTTAACCAAGAGCTATACTACCTGCGCAAGTCGCGACTAAAGGCACATACATACAATTCACTCCGATTTTATCTCGGTCCAGTAGCGATCGTAGATTAGCATTGCATTACCCACATCCTTAATAAACTCACATTTGTACAGACTCTCTTGACTGGCAAAAACAGCCGGATTATTAAGTAATTCCGGCTTTATAAAGGGTCGCGCAGCAGCATTAGGTGTAGAGTAGCCGGTAGCATTAGTATTTCCTGCCGCAGCCTGTGGCTCTAGCATATAGTTGATAAAGAGCATTGCTAAATCTGTATGGGGGGCATTTTTAGGAATACAAATATTATCAGTCCAAATTGTGCAACCCTCCTTTGGGATTATGTAGCCAATATTAGGATTTTCTACCATTGCTTTCCCCACCTGCCCACTATAGCCTTGTACAAGCCAAGCGTCTCCAGATAACAACAATTCTGCAAAGGTTGCGCTATCATAAGCCTTGACGAGAGACTTCTGACGCTTGAGGATTGTCGCAGCCGCATCAATCTCGGTGGGATCAATGCTATTGAGCGATTTGCCATTAAGTTTAAGAGCTGCAGCAAAGTTTTCTCGCACATCATCAAGCATAGCGATACGATCTTGGTAGCGCTCATCCAACATAATCGACCAACTATCCGGCGTTACTGACAACTTGTCTTTGCGATAACCTATGCCACTAGTACCCCAGGTGTAAGGGATCGAATAGCGATTCTCAGGATCAAAAGGCAGCCCAAGAAATTTTGGGTCGAGATTTTCCAGATTAGACAGGCGATCCCGATCGATTGGCTGCAATAAATTCTCTTTGATAAGAATACTCACCATATAATCGCTTGGCACAACAAGATCATAATCCACTAATCCAGTCTGTAGTTTAGCAAGTAGGGCTTCGTTTGAATCATAAAGCTCGACACGTACTTTGCAACGATAGCGCTCTTCAAATTTCCCTAGAAACTCTTTCGAAGCATAATTTGACCAGATGTAGAGATTGAGTTGACGAGTTTCCGAACTGGTAGTAGCACCACCAACAGCAAATATGCCTATTGTACCGAGAGCCACCAGCGTTATTACCAATGTAGCTCGGGAAGGACGCTGTTCCTGAAATTGCTGTGATAGATAAACAAGCACAAGCGTAACTAATAACAGTATGCTGGAGATTGCATTGATCTCTGGTGTCACTCCGGTCTTAACCATTGAGTATATCTGCAATGGTAAGGTAGTAGCATTATTGCCGGCGACAAAACTGGTAATGACATAATCATCAAGTGAGATCGTAAAGACTAACAGTGCTGCGGAAACAATGCCTGGGGCAAGCATAGGCAGTGTCACAAGAAAGAAAGTTTGCAATGGATTGGCGCCCAGATCCATTGCTGCTTGCTCTAATGTCTCATCCATACCAGCAATTCGTGCACGCACTACAAACACCACATATGAGAGGCTGAATGCGACATGTGCAATCACCACAGTAGAGAGACCCAACTTCAAGCTGATAATACCGAAAAAGATCACGGTAGCAAAACCGACTACGATCTCTGGAATAATTACAGGCAAATAGAAGAGTGTTTCGAAAAGCGTACGTAATCGGAAATGATAGCGTGCTAGTGCAAGCGCACCGAGCGTGCCCAATACGGTCGAAAAGAGCGTGGAGAGTAGCGCCACTAGTAAGCTTACTCGTACCGACTGAATCACTTCAGAATTCTTCCAGGCTGCTATATACCATTTCCAAGTGAAACCCTGCCACACTGCATTAAGCTTAGATTGGTTGAAAGAGAAGATCACCAGAATCACGATAGGAGCATAAAGGAATAGATAGACTAGCACGGAGGCTAGCTTAAGACCGATATGATTGGGCAGGTATCTACGACTTCCTGCCATAGTCTAGTGTTCCCCTTTCTTAATACCGGCACGTAGCCCTATCCAAAGCAGCAATAAGACCAGTGCTGTAAGTAGAAATGAGAGCGCGGCGCCGAAAGGTTGATTGCGTTGAACAAACTGATTCTGTATCAGGTTGCCTATCATAATCGACTTTGCTCCGCCTAGTAGATCTGGTGTCACAAAAGCTCCTACAGAAGGAATGAAGACCAAGATAATACCAGTGATAATTCCCGCTTTAGTGAGTGGTACAGTCACTTTCAGAAAAGTATAAAAACGATTTGCGCCTAGATCCATTGATGCTTCCAGCAGTCGTGTATCGAGTTTTTCAATCGAGGCATAGAGCGGTAGAATCATAAATGGTAGTTCGCCATAGATAAGTCCGATCAGCACAGCCCAATCTGAATATAATAACTTGAGTGGCACATCGATAATTTGCAATTTGAGTAATAGATTGTTAAGCAGCCCTTCTGTACGTAAGATTAGTATCCAAGCGTAAGTGCGTATAAGAAAGCTGGTCCAGAATGGCACCACAGCAAGCACTAACAATATCCCTTTCCATTTCTTATGTGCCTTAAGAGCAATAAAATAAGCGACTGGATAGCTGATAACCAAACAGACCAATGTGGTAATGGCAGCAACCCAAATGGATCGCCAATAGATGGCTAGATAGAGTGAATTGAAAGATTGAATATAATTCCACAATCCGAAGATATATTCTACCCCACCATAAGTGCCGCGTCGTGCAAAGCTATAAATCAGCATTACCAACAAAGGACCAAGGAAAAAGATCATTAGCCAGAACAGCGCAGGGCTTAGCAGAGATATAACTCTGGCTTGTAGGCGACGCTGATAAAAATCGGCTATGCGTTCGCTAATCGACACACTCACTTTTAATTCACTCCATCAAAGAGAATACTATTCTGCTCATCCCAGTTTAAGTAGATTGATTGTCCTATGGTATAGTGTGAAGTGAGATTGTTAATACTATGATTCTGCTCAAAGACGGTGATAAGTGAACCATCTTTAAGCCGTATACGCCAATGCGTGCTATCGCCCAAATAGACCCGCTCCTCAATAATACCGGCAAGTGCAAGACCTTGTGCTGTCTGAGAAAGTCGTATCTTTTCTGGTCGTACAGCAATCTTTATCTGTCCATTAGCAGGCAGGGTTTGCGTAGTAGTAAGACTGAGTTCAGTATCGCCGATACGTAGGCGTGTACGTCCTGATTCTGTACTGACTACTTCTACTGAAATAATATTCGAGACGCCAATAAAATCTGCGACAAACTCTGTGCGTGGATGTTCATAAATTTCCTGTGCACTTCCTATTTGCTCTATATGTCCTTGCCGCATCACGGCAATACGATCCGACATTGTTAACGCTTCCTCTTGATCATGAGTGACAAAAATAAAGCTTATGCCCAGTCGCCGCTGTAGTTTTTTCAATTCGATCTGCATCTCCTTACGAAGTTTTAGATCGAGTGCGCCAAGCGGCTCATCAAGTAGCAATACACGTGGCTCAAGGATTACCGCGCGTGCAATGGCGACGCGCTGTTGCTGTCCACCAGAAAGCTGGTTTGGATATCGATCTTCTAGACCTTGCAGTTGCACTAACTCGATCGCTTCAGCGATCTTCTTTTTGATTTCGGCTTTTGCTAAACCACGTCTTTCTAATCCAAAGGCAATATTGCCAGACACAGTACGATGTGGGAAGAGTGCATACTGTTGAAACACTGTATGCACATTACGTTTGTATGGTGGTATATTGGTGACATCCTGCCCATCAAGTAGGATCTTACCTTCTGTAGGTGTCTCGAAGCCAGCGATCATTCGTAGCAAAGTGGTCTTGCCACAACCTGAAGGTCCTAACAGAGTAAGAAATTTACCCCGCGCTATCTGTAAAGAGACATCGTCAACTGCTTTCGCTTTCCCAAAAACTTTCGTCACCCGAGAGATCTCGACATCGAATTGCGTTGACATAGCTGTCACACCCTTGCCATGAGACTAAATGATCAAGTGCATACTAGCATCTGCACCTAGCTACGTCTATGCAGTTGCAATCTCTTCTTTTAGACAGGCTTCAAAGCGATTCAATACTGTATCGATCAGTTCTTTGGTAATGATAAAAGGTGGTTCGATGCGGATCACTTCAGGTTTATTGAGTGTATGGGCAACCAATACATCCTTTTCAAAGAGGCGCTGAGCCAGTCGTTTGCCACGCTCAGTATTAATAATCTCGACGCCAATCAAGAGTCCTCGACCACGCACTTCTTTAATAAGCACAGAATATCGTTGGGACAATTTCAATAATCCGGCAAGAAAATACTGACCCATCTGTGCACAACGCTCGACCAAGTTCTCCGACTCTATTACTTCAATGGTTACCGCTGCTGCTGTAGTGGCGAGCGGATTACCACCAAAAGTAGAAGTGTGATAGAACGGATTGGGTTCGAAAGCGCGCCAGATCTCATCTGTAGAAGTAAAGACTCCTACCGGAATTACGCCGCCAGAAAGTGCCTTGGCAAGACAGAGTATATCTGGCACAACACCACTATTATTACAGGCAAACATAGCACCTGTACGACCCAATCCTGTTTGGACTTCATCAAGAATAAGCAGTACACCGTGTTTTGTGCAGATCTCGCGTACCTCTGGAAGATAATGGTCGGGTGGAATGATCACTCCACCCTCACCTTGAATTGGCTCTAAAATCACCGCAGCAGTGTCATCATCGATTGCTGCCTCTATCGCCAGGCTGTCACCATATGGTACCAAACTCACGTCTAGCAAAGGTAGAAATGGATTACGGAAGATGTCACGCCCAGTGACGGAGAGCGAACCGAATGATTTGCCATGAAAAGA